>JBFJXU010000006.1:0-22428 GCA_041622975.1 Thermoplasmatota archaeon | reverse complement strand
CTGCAAACCCTTCGACCCTGCCCCAGGCACCGCCATCAAGGGCACAATCACCTACGAGGCAGTTGTTGACCGCACGTGCACGCAGGTCGAACATGATTCGTTCCCGTCGGGTTCCAGTCCCTGTGTCTGGATTTACGACGATTCCGTGGCAGGCGACCTGCGACGCGCCTGAAGCCACTTGGTATCCCTGCGGTGGGGGTGACGCCAGCGCCCTTGGCCTGCCGGCGGCCTAGGCCTGACCCGTGAAGCGCAGCGCGGCCGAGTTGATGCAGTAACGCTGGCCAGTCTCGGTTGGTCCATCCGGGAAAACGTGGCCCAAGTGGGCGCCGCACTTGGCACACAAGGTCTCCGTCCGCATCATGCCATGCGATTTGTCCAGGCGTTCGGCAACGCCGCCTGCGGGGCGGTCGAATGATGGCCAGCCGCAGCCCGCGTCGAACTTGGCATCCGAGCGAAACAGCCGCTCACCGCACACAATGCACGCGTACTCGCCGGCATCCCAGTGCTGGTCGTATTCGCCCGTCCCAGGCGGCTCCGTGGCAGCCTCCTGAGTAACCCGGTACTGGATGTCGGTCAGTCGGCGTCGCAATTCGGCTTTGTCGGGGGCTTCACTCATGGGTCGGCCAGGGGACTGCCAGTATCAGGGACTTGCGCTTGACGCCTCGCGTGCAGGACATGCGGCCATCAGCGCAGGCTGACGACGTGACGCCCTTCCGCGCTCGAGGTAATTCCTTGGTCGCCGGTTGCAACGCGCAGGGACCACGTCCCACCGGGCGCCTTGAATGAATCACTCCAGGAGCCACTAGTGCGGTCACGCACCACGTCGCCGTCGCCGTTGACCACCGTAACATGAAGAGGACACATGCTGGCGCAGTTCCATTCTCCTGAGATAACGACCTCCACGGCTGGCTCGGGTACGTCAAACGTCCACTGCCGCTGGGCCGGGTCTTGGTCCCCGAGTGGCTGCACCCCCACGGGAATCGAGAATGGGAACTCCATCACAGTGGGTTCAAACCGAGTCGCGTCGGAGCGCTCATCGCCGTCGGCTGGAAAGCCGGCGCAGCCAGATGCGAGGATTGCAGCAACAAGGGCGTAGGCAGCCCTCATGCTGATCAGAACAGGAGGCCTAGGCTGCTGAGTTCGGCCGTAATCTTGTCGACGGCATCCTCGGCGTCGGACTTCTGGCGGGCGCCCGTGCAAACGAGTTTACCGCTGCCGAAGATGAGCACGACCACCTTGGGGTCGCTCAGGCGGTAGACGAGGCCGGGGAACTGTTCGGGCTCGTATTCCACATTCTCAAGGCCAAGGCCGATGGCGATGGCGTTGAGGTTGAGTTCGGCGCCCAAGTCGCTGGTGGCGACGATGTTCTGAATCGTGATGTCGGGGTCATCGATGGTCTCGAAGCCGTGGGCGCGCAGGCGCTCGCAGACGATGCCAACGGCCGTGTGCACTTCATCAATGCTCTTGGCACCCGTGCAGACCACCTTGCCACTGCGGAAAATGAGGGCCGCAGTCTTGGGTTCGGGGACGCGGAATACGAGCCCGGGGAACTGCTCAGGTTCATATTCGGCGTTGCTGAATGTGGCGCTGATTGCATTGAGGTCAAGTTCTTCCCCAATGCTGGTGCTTGCCACGACGTTCTGAATGTGGATGACGGCCATGGTGGTCGGATGCACGGAGCCGACCGCCATATATAAAGCATGATAGCCGAGATATAAGCGAGATTTAAGGCACCGGGCGTAGGGGGCTTATAACGGCGCTACGTGCCCGGCGATGTGGGCGCCCTGAGCCAACTGGTATTCTGGAGTGTTCTGGCATCAACGCCATTGGGGCTGCGCCTCTTTGCCCCCCTGCGCCTGCGTGGGGATGGTATCGTGGGTGGCATCAAGCGCCTACTCGTCGAATACCATTGGCACTTCGTGTTGTTCGCCGTCATCGTGGTGGAGAAGAACTGGGTTGACGACCTCAACGACCCCATCCGAGGCGTATTCGGGGATTGGACCTGGTTACTGGCCGCCATCGAAGGAGACCTGACATACCGTATCCAGGTTGCATTCGAGGCGGGCTGGCTCACGGATTTCCTGAACGTCCACTACCTCTGGGTGTACGTCTTCATCAATTACTTCTCAGTCATGCTGTGGGCGTATGTAGACGACCGCGAACTGGCTAGTTTGGCGGCACTCAATTACTCCATCATCTACATTCTCGCGATTCCATTCTACATTTTCTTCAATGTCCAGGTCACGAGCGACCACATCCCCGGGATGAAGAGCCTGCTTTACCACTCGACGCCAGGTTTCTTCGATTTCTTCGTGGCGGCCGACCCATTGGACAATGCATTCCCTAGCCTGCACATTGCCATCCCCTTCGGCTTGATTCTGGTGACGTATTGGACCATGCGGCGCCGAGGATACACCATTTGGGACTGGGAGTTCCGCGGCTACCTGTGGTTCCTGATCATCAACACAGCCTTGTTC
This sequence comes from Thermoplasmatota archaeon, assembly GCA_041622975.1. Lineage (GTDB taxonomy): Archaea > Thermoplasmatota > E2 > JACPAO01 > JAHFTW01 > JBFJXH01. The sequence goes on along the minus strand of JBFJXU010000006.1, from coordinate 19,951 downwards.
GGATTCAGCATCTTGTACCTGGGGATTCACTGGGCCACCGACATCCCGGGCGGCATACTAGTGGGCCTCCTGGGCGCGACCGTGGCCGACGAAGTCTGGCGGGGCTTCTTTGGCACGTTGGATGGTTGGAGCCAGCGAGTTCGGGACTACCTGGCAGAGCGCCGCGCCCGCGCAAGCCTTTGATACCTGGTTTGTTACCAACTGGTCATGAAGGAAGGCGTATGGGGCAAGTCAGACATCATGCGCGACCGCGTTCTGGCGTACCTGCGTCGCCACAGCGAGGACTCCATCAGTAGCATCGCCCGGGCAGTCTCCGAAGGCCGCGACAAGCCCATCCATCGCCTGACCGTGGCTGGATACCTGGGCGCCATGGCCGACATGGGCTACCTCCGGGAAATCCCCCGACCGCCCAGCAAGCACTACGCCCTGGCCAACACGGGGGCCCATCACACCGTGTACCAGCGGGTCGGCGCCGTGACCCGCGACATCACCAACGACGCCGAATCCCGCGCCCGCCTCGTCGCCGCCGTCTTGCACCACCTCTTCGACCGCCCTCCGTTCGCCGAGGAGATTCGCATGGCCAGCGCAGACCCAAGCGGCTTGCCCCACGCCAAAGCCACCGACCAGGAGCGCCGCCGATTCCGTAGCCTCGTGCGCGAACGCGATCCACCAGATGTGGACCTCCCGCCGCGCGACCCCCTCATCGACGGCGCCGACCTCGTCCCGGCCACAGCCCTCCGGGACGCCGTGCGCCGGCTAGCCCTCGACGCATCTGGTGCCAATCACCTCGTCTATCACCAAGACCGCTACCATCAGTTGAGCTTGGAGGACGCATGAAGGAGATTCTGGCGGAAATCCGACCAACGCCGGAACAGCAGACGCACATGGACCGCCTCGTGCAGCGCCTCACAACGGCAGCCCAATCTGCGCTCGGCGACCGCGGGCAAGCAACGGTTCAAGGAAGCATTGCCAAAGGCACATGGATCGCCGGGAACAAAGACATCGACCTATTCTTGCTCCTCGACCTGGACACCCCCGAAGAAGACCTCGCGTCAATTGCCAAAGAGGTGGCCAACGCCACCTTGCAAGATGTCAAGCAGCGCTATGCTCAACACCCCTACCAGGTAGGCACATTCGAAGACCACACAATCGACTTGGTCCCCGCCTACCACGTGGAGGACGCAAGCGAGCATCGCAGCGCCGTAGACCGCACGCCGTTTCACACGGCGTGGGTAGCCGAACACCTTGACGAACGCGCCCGGGACGAAGTGCGCCTGGCCAAGCAGTGGATGAAGGGCATTGGTACCTACGGCGCCGAGACGGCCATTGGGGGGTTCAGTGGCTATCTCGTAGAGGTCCTCGTACAGCGTTTTGGTTCGTTCGACGGCATCCTTGAGTGGCTCGCGGCGGGTGCCAAGCCAAGGCAATGGGACGATCTTGAATTGCCGGAGCACGACGGACCCCTCCAAATTGGCGACCCCACCGACCCGCAGCGAAACGTAGCCGCCGCCGTGAAGGACGATGTGCTGGAGACCGCTATCGAAGCCGCCCTGGCGTTTCAAGCCAGGCCGGGCAGGCAGTTCTTCTTCCCCAGGCCCACGATGGCCGCCGATTTGCCTCGCCCCGCCCCCGGCACATGGGCAGCCTTACTGCTCACGCCAGCAACCGAACGGCTGGATTTGGTATTGCCACAATTCCACCGCGCTGGCCGCATCATGGCCGACGACCTAAGTCGGGCTGGTTTCACTGACGTGCGCACACACGCCTTCAGCGATGACCTTGTGCTGCTCCAATGGCATGCCACGGCTGTGCCCGGCGCCACCCGCGACCAACATGGACCACCGGCGGATAAGGCAGCCAACGCCCAGCGGTTTCGAGAAAAGTGGGAGGGCCACCGTGACGCTGCCGGACCCATACAAGAACGGGACGGCCGCCTCTTCGTGGCGGTCATCAATCGCAACCGAACCATCAAGGACCACATCCAAGCCACCATGGACCGCATCCTCACCGCCAAGCACGTCAGGGCCGCCCTGCCCCACGCCCTACTTACTGACGAAGTGGAGGCACTCCCCGAGCAATATCACGGCGTCGCCGCCGACTTCATCCTTGGCCGCAGGCCCTGGCAACGATGAGGGTTATCAGGGCGGGGTGGCAGGGAGCCAAGCCGCAGATCACAATATGGGACTCCACGCGGAAGGCGACCCTAGAAATCGGCCTTAGCGGCAACTTCAGTTGGAGTGTAAGTGGACCAAAACGATGCATTGGTTCCTTCCACGACCAGTACCGACCCTGTCCCTGGGACGCAGAAGTGCAGCGGTTCCAACAATGTTCACGTTGCGCACCCCCCGACTTAGAACTGGAATGCATTTTCGAACCACGGTGCAAAGACGGGTCTGCCTGCACATGCTCCTTTGGCACGGTGCCCCACGTGGTGTACGTGGCATTCTATGCCACCCTCCCCAAGGTCGGCATGACCACCGCGGGCAGGATTGCCACCCGACTCCGCGAACAGGGCGCCGATGGTTGGATTGTGGCAGGCCACTGCTCGGATCGAGCCACGGCACGACGGATTGAGAAGGCCATTGCGCGCGCGCACGGACTACCCGAACATCGCCCCAGCAAGCAACTGCTGCCCCAGATTGCGCGCCCGATTCCGTGGGACCGAGTGCAGGCGCGCGCCGAAGATTGGGCACACCGCCTTGGCGGCGACCCGACGTTCCATGCGATTGACGACCACCCAATTGATCTGCCCTTACCCGCGGTGCCCGAACACAGGGGGGTTCACGGCAAACACACCGGGACGTGGCTAGGCGCCAAAGGTCGCTTTGCTATTTACGAAGCAGATTCGCCCCTGGGCGTGGGGTCGCCGCACCTGGTGGCCGTGCGGTTCCAGGAACTCACGGGCCTAGACTTGAATCTTCAACCCTGACGGCGGCGTGCCGCAAAGGCGGCGGCCACGAGGCCACCCACGCCGACCAGCAAGCCAGGTGCAGGGATTCCTTCGTCCATACTCTCCGCGATAACGGGGTCCTCGGTTGCTAGGAAACGGAATTCTTCCACGCCGAAGGCGGCCTTGAACCGGTCGCTGCTCTCGGTGCTCTTGGCTTTCACGAAGAGGTTCTGGACGCCAGCCCGGTCCTGGATGCGCTCTAGTTCCGCCGGGGTGGGGTCGCCGGTGCGAGTGAAAGTGACCGTCAGGGGCACTTGGTAGTTGTACCAGAGACTGGCCTCAGGTCCCTCGCCGCGAGTCTCCATGTAGGTTGGGGTGAACAGGTCAGCACTGGTGATCGCGAAGGATTCAGGCTCCACGGTGAAGTCAAGCCAAGACGGGTTGCTGGCGGTGCCACTGAAACTGACGATGATGTCGGTGGTCGCGTCGTCCAGGTACGTACCATCCTCACTCATTTCCCAGTACCAACTGAAGAGACCCTGCATGGTGACTTCCTCGCCAGGTGCCGGCGGGGTCAGGCAATCATCTAGGTTCCTGCAGCGGGGCTTGTCATCGAAATCCATGGCGATGAGCGGGTTAATCCAACCGCAGGGGGGCTCGCATTCAACGGCCTGGCTGTGAACCTGTCCGGCGGCTCCGGGGGCGGCAAACGCGACGGCAACAAGGGCGACGATGAGGCGCACCATCTGGACCATGATGAGTCGGATATCACCTGTTATTTTGCCGTTGTGACGACGGCGCCCGGGGACTTGGACCTATCCACCAATAACATTGTATAGGTCCAATCGGCGGTTGGCGCATGATTAACCGCACCGTGATTTTGGTCGCCGCACTGCTTCTTGCCGGTTGCACTACCTCGCCAGAGCCAGAACTGGATGGAAACGAGGGCCCGGAGATTAACCAACCGGAAGCGGGCCAAATCATTGCGGACCGATTCGAGGGAACCTGGACTGCCGGCGCGACCACGCCGGCCATGGGAGTCAACGTGGTTGGCAGCGGCAATGCCATCGTCAAGAGTTACAGCCACCCCGGTGTCTTCGAATTGACTTGGTCCGCGACTACGCCGGCCAACGAGCAATTATCCCTGCGCATCCGCGATGCTGACCTGGAAGAAACCGTGGCCACCGCCACCGGAACATCGCCCATTCGCATCGCACTGGACGTCACCCCCAGCGTCTCCGCGCTCATCATGCGGGCCCCCGAACCAGCCGGTGTCTACGTGGACCAACCGTTCACCATGTCGTGGGCCTTGTTCGACGGGCTGCCCCTTGACGAGTCGCACGAGTTCGAGTAGCACCTAAGAGCCGCGCGCGTGTGGCGCAGCCCGTGCAACAACCGAGCCATGGCGACCGTGTGCGCGTCACCCTTGCCGATGAGCGGGCCTTCGAAGGGATCCTCATGCCGAAGCATGCGTTCACCGGTGGCGATACCATCGTCCTCAAACTGGACAACGGCTACAACTTCGGGCTCGACGCCACTGGTGCCAAGGTGGCTGTGGTCAAGCCGAAGGCGGAGGTTGCAGTGGAATGGTCGTTGCCACCCGAGGACCCCGACAAGCCAACTATCGCCGTCCTTGGCACCGGCGGCACCATTGCCAGTTTTGTGGATTACCGCACGGGAGGCGTTTACCCCGCGACCAAGCCAGAGGAACTGGTCGCCGCAGCACCGGACCTGGCCGATGTGTGCAACGTTCGCGCCGAAGTGGTCTTCCAGATGTTCAGTGAGGACATGCAACCTGAGCATTGGACGCAAATCGCCGCGCGCGCCGCGTGGCACCTCAACAACGGGGCCCGTGGCGTCGTCATCCCGCACGGGACCGATACCATGGGCCACACAGCCGCGGCGCTTGCATTCTGCTTGCGGGACCTACCGGGCCCCGTCGTTTTGGTGGGTAGCCAACGCTCCAGCGACAGGCCTTCGAGCGACGCGAGCCTCAACCTCCTTGCTGCCGCGCAGGTAGCCGCCACCGCCGACCTTGGCGAAGTGGTGGTCTGCATGCACGCGTCTAGCAGCGACGACGCAATCGCCATCCACCGCGCGACGCGCGTCCGCAAAATGCACACCAGCCGCCGGGATGCATTCCAATCCATCAACGAGCGGCCCCTGGGTCACGTGGTCCATGGCAAAGTCCACTTCGACCGGCGCATCGCGCCACCCCGCGCCGGACCCGCGACAGTCGATGCAGCGTGGGACGAAGACGTGAGCATGATCTACTGCTACCCCGGCTTGTGGCCTGATCACATTGAGGACGTGGTACGGAAGGCCACCATCCTGGTGGGCACTGGCCTAGGCCATGTGGCAAGGCGCTGCCTGCCGGGAATTGAGAAAGTCATCCAGCGGGGAGCCCATGTGGCCATGACGAGCCAATGCATCAACGGGCGCGTCAACATGAATGTCTATTCCACCGGACGCGACCTTTTGCAGATGGGCGTGCTCAGTGGTGAAGGGATGCTGCCCGAAGTGGCATACATCAAGATGATGTGGATTCTCGGGCACACCGAGGACGCCGACGAAGTGCGCCGCCTCTTCATGGAGGACCTGGCAGGCGAAATGGGTGACGCCACAGACCACCGTTCATTCGGTCACGAGGTGGCGCCATGACACGACCTGGTTCAGATTTGACCGGTCAGGAGGCCTTTGACCTCGCCACGGGAAGTGAACCACTCGATTATGCTGCGCTGGGCTTCATGTGCGGTCTGGAGATTCATCAGCAGCTTGCCACCAAGAAGCTGTTTAGCCCCTGTGACAGCGACGTGGTTGACCCCGACGAGGTTGCCAAGCGCACTACCGGTTGGGTGCGCCGAAAACTCCGTGCGACGCAGTCAGAACTGGGTGAAACGGATGCAGCCGCTCTGGCTGAAGCCAAACGGCGCCGCACATTCCAGTACCTAGCAATCCAAGGCACCACGAGCCTCGTTGAATTGGATGAAGAGCCGCCGCACCCCTTGGACGCCGATGCCCTCGACGTGACCTTGCAGTTTACCGGCCTCGTTTCCGGCCATCCGGCCCGCGAAGTGCACACCATGCGAAAGACCGTGATTGACGGCAGCAATACATCGGGTTTCCAGCGCACGGCGCTGGTCGCCACTGGAGGGACCATCGACCCGCCAGATTTCGACCCTGTGGGTGTGTGGACGATTGCCGTGGAAGAGGATTCGGCGCGCAAGGTGGACGATGTGGACGGCGTCACCACATACACACTCGACCGCCTGGGTATTCCCCTCATGGAGATTGCCACTGCCCCCGACATCCATGACCCGCTGCACGCCCAGGCCACGGCCCGGCGCATCGGCGCCTTATTGCGGGCCACGGGACGCGTACGGCGGGGCCTTGGCACCATTCGCCAGGACCTCAACGTGAGTGTCGCTGTGGGCGACCGCGTGGAAATCAAGGGCTGCCAAGACATTCGCGCCGTTCCGCGTGTTATTGAACAAGAGGTGCGACGGCAACTATGGATTCACTACGTCCGCGAAGAACTGACCGCCCGCGGATTTGCTGCCGGCGACATTGAGGAGCCCGTGGACGTGGGTGACCACTTTGCCCAGTGTGAAAGCAAGGTGGTCAAGGGTGCCCTCAAGCGAGGCGGCACCGTAATGGCCCTGGCACTGCCCAAGTGGGCCGGACTTATTCAAGGCGCATCCAAGGATGGCCCCCGACTCGGCCGGGAATTCGCCGACCACGCCAAGGTCCGTGCCGGCGTCAAGGGCGTGTTCCACAGCGACGAAATGCCAGCCTACGGCATCACCGAGAATGAGGTGGAGGCGGTCCGAACGGCCCTCAGCCTGACCGACTCCGATGCGTTCGTATTGTGCGTCGAAAAGGCCACCGTTGCCCGCGAGGCCCTGCACGCCGTAGCAGACGCCGCCCGCGATGCACTTGGTGGAGCCGGTCGAGCCGTGCGGGCGGCGCAGCCCGATGACTCAACGCGGTACATGCGACCCCTCCCCGGCGCGGCGCGAATGTACCCTGAAACCGATGTGCCACCGACGCGCATCACGGACGAGCACTGGGGCGCCATCCTGTCCGGGCTGCCCGAACGGCCAGAGGAAACAGTCGCTCGACTCACCAAGGACGGCATCAGCGAAGACCTGGCGTTGCAGATCGTCTCCGACGGCCACGTAGCCGACTATGACGCCTGGCGCAGCCAAGACGTGGAAGGCCCATTGGCCGCACGGATTCTGCTGCAATACCTCGGGCCGTTGGCGCAACCTGACCGCGTCAAGGCCTTCGTGCCGGACCTTGCTTCGGCCTTGTCGGAGGGTCGTTTTGCCAAGGAAGCGGTTCCTGACATCCTGAATGCATTGGACGCAGACCCGTCCCGTAGTCTCGATGCCGCCATCGATGCTGCCGGTGTGGCTGCCGCCGGCGACGATGAGGTGACTGCAATCGTCGAAAAGGTGGTTGCCGACCGAGTTGATTTCGTCAAGGAACGCGGCATGGCCGCCATGGGCCCCCTCATGGGTCCCGTGATGGCTGAGTTACGGGGCAAGGCGGATGGGGCCAAAGTATCCGCCGCCCTCAAGGATGCTATCCAAGCCCACCTCACATGACCATCGTCCTGGCATCCGCGTCGCCCCGCCGGAAGGAATTGCTTGCCCACCTGATTGACGACTTTGAGGTACACCCGTCCGGTGCCTCCGAAGACGGACCAGACTTAGGCCCCCAGGACCTTGCCATGGTGCTAGCACGGCGCAAGGCCCTCGACGTAGGCCGACGCCGCAAGGAGGACCTGATTCTCGGGGCAGATACCTTGCTGGACCATGGGCATCCAGTCGGCAAGCCGGAGGACGCAGATGGCGCGCGGGCGCTGCTGGCCGACCTGTCTGGCACGACCCACCGTGTACTCACGGGTGTTGCCCTGGCATGGAGGGGGCGAATCGTGGACGAGGCCGTGGCCGTCTCTGCCGTACATTTGGCACCCATCCCGCGGCCCGCCCTGGATGACTACATCAACAGTGGAGCGTGGGAAGGAAAAGCGGGAGGCTATGGCATCCAGGACCCTCACTTGCGACCCTGGCTCACCCTGCAGGCGGGCCCATACAGCAACGTGGTGGGGCTCCCCCTGGCCGTGACGCGTGACATGCTGATGCGTAACGACGTCCCATGCAAGCCCCTACCCGACGAAGCGGACTTGTAAGGTAGGTCACCTGCAAGACCTGTGAAGGTCGGTCAACTGGGTGGCCAAGCATTACGCGATGTGCACATGGGCGACGACGGCGCGCTGCGGGACGCCGAGGTGGTCATCGAAGCCGGGCCGGAGGCCGAGAAGGCCGATGCCTTGGCTGCCCTCGAAGTGCATGGGCCCAAGGCCATCATCGTCGAGACCCGCGCCAATTTCGTTCGCGACCTGGCCGAGGCCCTGCGCCGCCCAGAGCGCGTGGTGGGTTTGCGGCGCCACGGTCGCCTCGCAGAGTTGGTCCGCACTCCTTTCGCCGACGATTCGGTCCTGGCGCTGGCCAAGTCGGTCCTGGAGTCCCGAGGCATCACGTGCATTGAGGTCCCCGACGCTGCGGGAGGCGTGGTCGACCGCCTCGTGCAGGCCCGCTGGGCAGAGGCGCAGCGCGCAGCCAAGGCAGAAGGCGACGGGTTACCCGACGAAGTGGACGATTTCCTGCGCACTCACGCCGGGCCCGTGTACCAGCCCAAAGGGACATCAACCGACATTGACGCCATCACTTGGGGAGTGGCGTGCCACATCGCCGCCGACGGCGTCCGGCCCCGTGATGTGGACCGATTGGCATCCACGGTAGGCTTGGCACCATTTGCCCAGATGAACCGCGTGGGCCTTACGGAGTGTCTGGAGCAGGTCGCCCGCGTCCACAACCACTGGCTCGACGATTTCCCATTGCCCGCCAACCTGCAAGCGCAAGCAGAATCAGGGCGCCCGTGGAACCTACCGGTTGTCCGCCACAGTCACCGGGATGGCGTCTCGACGATTACCCTGGACCGCCCTGAGTCGTTCAACGCCATCAGCCCCGAAATCCTAACTGGCCTCGACGAGGCATTGGATCAAGCGGCAGCGTCCGGGGCACGCGTAATTGTACTGGAGGGGCGAGGCGCTGCCTTCAGTGCAGGCGCTGATATTCGCGCCATGGCGAAAATGGAAAGGGACGCCATGCAGGCATTCGCCCAGCACGGTTTACGAGTTTTCAAGCGAATCAGCTGTGGCCCGCCCTGTATCGCGGCCGTGCACGGCCAAGTGTTGGGCGGGGGCCTCGAATTGGCCCTCTCGGCGGACTTGATTCTCGCTGCCGATGACGCCCTCTTGGGCTTGCCTGAAGTCAAGGTCGGCCTCCACCCAGGTTGGGGCGGGATTACCCGCGTCCGCGAGCGCATCGGCGTCGGGGGCGTCAATCGACTGGTCCTGACCGCCAAACCTGTTGATGCTGCACGGGCCCACGCCTTGGGCCTGGTGGATGGCGTCACGACGCGAGACGACCTGCCAGCAATGGTACAGGACATTGCCAAGGAGATGGCTAGCCACGCGCCCGTGGCCATGCAGGCTGCTAAGTCATTGCTCTTCGATGGCGTGGATGCGGAGTCGGACAGCGTACTTGCGCTGTGGGACACGCACGACCGTCGGGAGGGATTTGCGGCATTCCAGGAACGCCGCGTTCCCCGGTTCACGGGTCGTTGAGGTCCACGAGGGGCAACGGAATCCGTTCCACCTCAATCCGGTCGGACGTCGGGTAGACTTCACTAATCCATCCCGTCACGCCGAGGTCCTCAAAGCACCCCGACTCAGCCAGTTCCTCGGCCACAGCGGGCGCAGTTTCCACGGCACCGTCCTTGATGTCAATCCATTGCGGTGGCACCTCGAATTCGGCGCGCAGGCGTTCAGCCAGTTCGCCCGCCAGGCCGTCGGCAGGCCGAAGCACGCCGAAGGCCAGTGTGCCTTCCTCGGAGACCTCTTCGAATTCTCGGGCCACGGTACCGGCCCGGCGGCGCAGGCGCTGGGTGAGTTGAATGGCGTCCTTGTACGGGCTGGAGCAAAAGTGGACCGTGAACCGGCTGCCAGTCGTCATGCGGTGGGCTCGCCATGAGTCAAGGACTGCGAGGGCTGTTTCCCGACTGCCCGCAATGCTCTGGGATTCATCGTCCACCATTTCCAGACTGCGTTCACGCAGGGCTGCCGCGTTGGGTGGACTGGCTTCCAACTCGTTCAGATTCAGCCCGTGTGCCCCCACGGATTCCAGGTAGTGTGCGAGGGCGACGATGTCGTCTCCGCGACCCGGGATACAAGGGATTTCCACTTGCGTCGTCAGTCCGACACGGATGGCTTCCCGGATCGCAGCGTCGTGCCACGAGTCCTCCATGGCCCCATACTCCTCGGGGTCGGGGTGGAATCGAATTTCATCCAGGCCTGCTGCCTTCACATCTTCCAAGACGCTGATGTCGAACTCGCAGGACGTGTAAAGGTGCAAGTGGAATTCGGGGCCAAATTCGGCCTTGAGGAGTCGGCTGATCTCCATCACGCGGTGCGGGACGACCATGGGGTCTCCGCCGGTAATACCGGCACCCTTGGCATCCATGGCTACGGCTTCTTCCAGTAAGCCATCCCATTCGCCCACGTGCACCTGCCGCTCGTTGGCGTACACCACGTCCCGGTACATCTTGTCGCGGCTAACGGGGCAATACCAGCAGCCCTTGTCGCAGAGGCCCGTGATGAACAGGACCATCTTGGCCCCTTCACGACACCCAATGCACCCCTCGGACAAGACGCCAACGTGCTGGCTGCCAGCATAGCGCGTTGCAGTGGGCAAGCGGGGTAGTCCAGTGGGGGCCACGGATTTCCCACAGCGTCCCCCGGTTAAGTGTTCAGGAGGCTCCGGTGCCCGGCCCCCGCCGCCCGGTTTTTCAACACCACCTTCGTCGCCGCGCCGTGCACCTGATCCCGAACCACGACCGGGAGGCAGAACTGGCCACCGCGATGGGCATCTCTGGCGCCGCTGAACTCTTCCGGGACATCCCGGAGCACCTGCGGATTCAAGGCCTCAATCTACCCGAGGCCGAGCCAGAGCGCTACCTAGCAAGCCGCCTACGCAAGACGCTGGCCAAGAACCGCACGTACGACACCATGCCCGTGTTCCTCGGCGGCGGCTGCAAGCCCCAGCATGTCCCCGCGGCGGTCCGAGCAGTGGCCCACCGACAGGAACTCATCAACGCGTACACGCCCTACCAACCGGAAGTGAGCCAGGGCTTGTTACAACTGCTCTTCGAATACCAGTCCCTGATGTGTGACATCACGCAGATGGAGGTGGTCAACGCATCCATGTACGATGGCCACACGGCCCTCGGAGAAGCCGGACTCATGTGCCTTCGTGCCACGCGGAACCGCAACCGGTTCCTGGTGCCACGCGCGCTCAGTTGGCAGAAGCGTTCAGTGCTAGAGAACTACGGTCGCGGACCCGGCCTTATGGTGGAATCATACGGCTTCGACGACGCGACGGGTCAGGCCGACTTAGAGGACCTCAAGACCCGACTCGGCCCCGACGTCTGCGGCGTCTACGTGGAGAACCCGAACCACTTCGGAGTCTGGGAGGAACACGCCAAGGCCATCGGTGAAGCAAGCCATGACGCAGGGGCACTCTTTGTGGTCGGCACTGACCCCACGACGCTCGGCGTCGCCTCGCCGCCAGGCCACCTTGGGGCCGACATCGTGGTAGGCGAAGCATCCTGCTTCGGCGGCGCCCCTGCAGCCGGCGGCCCCCACTTGGGCTTGTTCGGCACGACGGAGAAACTGGTGCGCAAAATGCCGGGCCGCTTGATTGGGGCCACCCATGACGAGGAAGGCAAGCGCGGCTACGTCATGACGCTCCAGGCCCGCGAGCAACACATTCGCCGGTCGAAGGCCACCAGCAATATCTGCAGCAACGAAACCCTCATGGCGAACCAGGCCGCGATTCACTTGACGCTGCTTGGACGTGCTGGGCTGCGAGCCATGGGCCTACACAACATCAAGGTGGGCATCAAATTGGCCAACGTGTTGGCTGACGCTGGCCTCGAGCCCCGATTCACGGGGGCACATTACAATGAACTGGTGACAAGCACCCCACGCGGCGGCGCCGATAGCCTCCACGACGACCTGCTGGCAGCAGGCATCCACGGCGGCCTCCGGCTACGCCGAGACGTTCCGGAACTTGCTGATTGTCTCCTATGGGGTACCACACCCGTTCATTCTCCCCAGGACTTCACGGCGCTCGAGGAAGCCCTTGGCAAGGTGCTTCCCCGGGAGGTGGCCGCATGACGGTTGAAGCCCCTGCGGGCGCGGCGTCCATGGAGCCTCGGCGCCCGTCCACGATGGTGATTCCCCACGACGTCCCATTGGTCGTGGAGACAAGCCGACCCGGCGTGACCGGTGCCCATCAGGGTGAACTCCGCGAGCCCGACGAATTGGCTGCCCACGTTCCCCCTGCACTCCAGTGGAATTGCAATGATGCGGACGGCGCCGATTTCGGCCTCACGGAACCAGAAGCAGTCAGTCACTTCACCAAGTTGAGTCAGAAGAATTTCGGTAACGACACCGCGCTTTATCCATTAGGCAGTTGCACGATGAAGTACAACGCCAAGGTGTGCGACGAAGTGGCCGCGTGGAGTCACGTCAATCTGGTCCACCCGGAACAAGACCCGCGCACCATCCAGGGCTCTTTGGAAGTGTTCTACGAATTGGAGCAATGGCTCGGCGAGGTGACTGGCATGGAAGCCGTGACGCTGCAACCAGCCGCCGGCGCCCAAGGTGAATTCCTAGGTTGCTTGTTGGCTCGCGCCTACCATGAATCCCGCGGCGAAGGCCACCGGGACGAAGTCATCCTACCGGACACGGCGCATGGCACCAATCCGGCGACCGCTGGCATGGCCGGGTACAAAGTCGTGGAATTTGCCTCGGGGGAAGACGGGCGAGTGGACCTGGATGCCCTGCGCGCCGCCGTGAGCGACAAGACGGCACTCTTCATGCTCACGAACCCCAATACGTTGGGCCTCTTCGAACAGGACATCGAAGATATTGCCAAGATTGTCCACGACGCCGGCGGCCTACTCTACTATGACGGGGCGAACCTGCAGGCCATTCAGGGGATCGCACGGCCCGGCGACATGGGCTTTGACATGGTCCACATCAATCTCCACAAGACGTACGCAGTGCCCCACGGTGGCGGCGGTCCGGGCAGCGGCCCGGTGGGCGTGAAGGCATTCCTGGAGCCATTCCTCCCGGTACCCCGCGTGGTGAAGACATCCAATGGATTCGATGTGGAATACGGCGAAGACCACCCACAATCAATCGGGAAAATCAAGGGATACTACGGTCAATCGGCAGCACTGGTCCGGGCCTACGCGTACATGTGCCTGCTGGGCCGGGACGGTATCCGACGCGCCGCCGAAATCGCCGTCCTCAATGCCAATTACGTCAAGCATTGCCTGGAAGGCGTCCTTGACTTCCCCCACCCCGGGCCCAACAAACACGAGTTCGTTGCCTCCGCCGCGGGCCTCAAGGAGCGCACGGGTATCACGGCTGGCGACGTGGGTAAGGCGTTGCTCGACCGAGGCATCCACGCCCCGACGGTGTACTTCCCTCTCATCGTGGAAGAGGCACTCATGTTCGAGCCCACCGAATCAGAATCCAAGGAGGAATTGGACAGGTTCATTGACGCGGTCAAGGACATCGCCGTGAGCGACCCGGCCCAAGTGAAGCGAGCGCCCATTACGACCCCAGTCCGGCGACTTGACGAAGCAACTGCCGCCCGCAAGCCGGTTCTCCGCTGGCATACATTGGACCGCATCGAGCCATCATAATCCGCTTGAATTCGAGGGTGCTACCAAAAAGGCCGCCAGCACTTTCATGGCATGCCTGGCACGGCCACCCCGAGCGGTAAATGCCCAGTAATCCATGGCGCCGTCAATCATACGGTGCCATCCAACGCGGATTGGTGGCCGCACCGGCTCAACCTCGCAATCCTTGCACAAAACTCCGAGAAAGCCAACCCCATGGGGCCCGACTTTGACTACCGCTTGGAGTTCACTTCACTTGACTACGCCGCATTGAAGCGCGACCTCACTACCCTGATGACAGATAGCCAGCCGTGGTGGCCGGCAGATTACGGACATTATGGTCCACTGTTCATCCGCATGGCCTGGCATGCCGCCGGTACCTACCGCGTCGGGGACGGTCGCGGGGGCGGAGGGACCGGGCAGCAACGATTTGCACCCCTCAACTCTTGGCCTGACAACGCCAACCTCGACAAGGCACGGCGCCTGCTGTGGCCAATCAAACAGAAATACGGCAACAAGATTTCTTGGGCCGACCTCATGATTCTTGCAGGCAACGTCGCCATCGAATCCATGGGTGGCCCCGTCTTCGGTTTTGGTGGCGGACGAGAAGATGTCTGGGAGCCCGAGATTGACGTGGATTGGGGGAGTGAAAAAGAATGGTTGGGCGAAGATAGGTATTCAGGCGAGCGCGACCTCGCCCAGCCCCTCGCCGCCGTTCAAATGGGACTCATCTACGTCAATCCTGAAGGACCCGATGGGAAACCCGACCCGCTTGCTTCGGCCAAGGACGTGCGGGAAACGTTCGCCAGAATGGCCATGGACGATGAGGAAACCGTCGCGTTGGTCGCGGGCGGCCACACGTTTGGAAAAGCGCACGGCGCAGGGGACCCCGATTTGGTCGAGGCGGAACCGGAGGGGGCGCCAATTTGGCAGCAAGCCCTTGGCTGGCTGAGCCGATTCGCCACTGGGAAAGGTGACGACACAATAACGAGCGGCATCGAAGGCGCATGGACGGCCGCACCTACCACTTGGGACAACGGATACTTCGATGTCCTCTTCGGTTACGAATGGGAATTGGTCAAGAGCCCCGCCGGGGCGTGGCAGTGGCACCCCAAGGACCTGGCCCAAGACCACCATGCCCCCCAAGCCCACGACGCCTCGACGAAGGTTTCCACCATGATGACGACGGCAGACATGGCGCTGCGCGCCGACCCTGCTTACGAGCGCATCAGTCGTCGCTTCCACGAAGACCCGGACGCATTCGCCGACGCATTCGCGCGGGCCTGGTTCAAATTGACTCATCGCGACATGGGGCCCAAAGCACGCTACCTCGGCCCGGAGGTCCCACGGGAGGACCTCACCTGGCAGGACCCCGTTCCTGCTCCAACGCACCCCCCCATCGACCAACATGCACAGGACCGCATCAAGTCACTGATTCTGGCAACTGGCCTGAGCATTGCGGACCTTGTCTTCACCGCCTGGGCCAGCGCATCCACATTCCGCCAAAGCGACTACAGGGGCGGCGCCAACGGGGCCAGGATTCGCCTCGACCCGCAGAAAAATTGGGCTGCTAATGACCCACCGCGGATTGCCAAGGTCCTCGCAAAGTTGGAAGCGGTGCAAGCAAAGGCTGCAGAAGCCGGCGACCGGGTGAGTGTCGCAGACCTCATTGTGCTTGGCGGGTGCGCAGCAATCGAGGCCGCGGCCAACGAATCCGGAAATCCAGTCCAGGTGCCTTTTCACCCGGGTCGGACCGATGCTACCCAGGAACAAACAGACGTCGAGTCATTCTCATTCCTGGAGCCAATCTGTGACGGGTTCCGGAACTACCAGAGACAACTTATGAGCGCGTCGCCAGAGGAGATGCTTCTCGACAAAGCACAACTCTTGGGGTTAACGGCCCCCGAGATGACCGTCTTGGTCGGCGGCTTGCGGGCCCTAGGTGCTACGCACGCCGACTCTTCGGCGGGCGTCCTGACCAAGACCCCCGGTCGGCTTTCCAATGACTTCTTCGTTAACCTCCTCGACATGAACACAGTCTGGATTCCCAAGGACGACGAAAATCAAGTATTCGAAGGCCGGCACCGGGAGACGGGGGATCTGCAGTGGACTGCCAGTCGATGCGACCTCATCTTTGGCCACGACAGCCAGTTACGCGCTCTAGCGGAGGTGTACGCACAGTCGGATAACGAGGGCAAATTTGCCAGTGACTTTGTTTCTGCATGGGCCAAGGTCATGGACGCAGACCGGTTCGACCTCGAGGCCCCGGCGGCCGGATGAGATAGTGCCAGCAAATTCGCGAGCACCGCCACGTGGGCGCACCGCATCTAAATAGCACGAATTGGCCTACCCGCTTCCATGAGCGCCCCGCAAATTCACATTGGAATCTCTGACGAAGCCCGCAAGAGCATCGCCGATGGGCTTGCTAACTTGCTCGCCGACACGTACACATTGTACCTGAAGACGCACGGGTATCATTGGAACGTCACGGGCCCCATGTTCCAGACACTCCACACGTTGTTCGAGGAGCATTACAATGAATTGTGGATGGCAGTGGACGTGATTGCGGAGCGAATCCGCAGTCTTGGCCATGTGGCCCCAGCAGGTTACGGAGCATTTGCCACGCGCACCAGTCTCAGCACCGAGGAAGCAACCGATGCCATGGCAATGATCGCGGATTTGGTCGCTGGCCACGAAGCGGTTGCCCGCACCATCCGAAGCGTCTGGGGAACAGCCGACGGAGCCCAAGACGAGGCCACGCTGGATGTGCTGACGCAGCGCCTCAGCGTCCATGAGAAGACGGCCTGGATGCTCCGGGTGATGCTGGAATGACCACGGCCGCCGCGGACCCTAAGTCCATTAGCATTAGTCGCCGCTTGAAGGCCGATTTTGAGGACGTGGTCGACCGCGCTACCGCAGAATTGGCAAAGGAGGGTTTTGGCATCATGACGACCATTGATGTGCAAGCCAAGATGAAGGAAAAACTGGACCGGGGAATGGATCGATTCCTCATCCTTGGCGCATGCAATCCTTCCCTGGCGTGGGATGCCATTCACGCCGTTCCAGAAATCGGCGTTCTTCTTCCTTGCAATGTGGTCGTGCGCGACGACCCGGATGACCCGGGCACGGTCGTTGTTGATGCCATGGACCCTCTGGCTGCCTTGAGTCTCATCCCCGACGAGACCATTCACCGCGTCGGACAGGAAGCGGCCAAGAGGTTGCGCCGCGTCGTGGCTTCCCTGTGACCCTACGAGTTGGCCTGCTCGTCAATCCCATCGCTGGAATCGGCGGGCCAGCCGGAGCCAAAGGCAGCGACTTAGATGCCGCACGATTACTGGCCGACGGGGCAAGGCCAACGGCGCCGGAACGGGCACGGGCATTCGTCCAAGGTGTGGGAGACGCTGTCAGTTGGGTTGCTCCGAGGGGCGCCTTGGGGGCAAATTACATCGACGCTGCAGACCCCGCGGATGTGGCTGTCGTTCTCGAATCAGAGGATTTTGCCATTGGCCATACCACGGCCGATGATACCAGGCGAGTGGCGAAGGAGTTGGCCGCACGCGGCGTGGACCTGCTGTGCTTCGTGGGAGGTGACGGCACCGCCACGGACGTTGCAAGGGCCGTGGGCCTCGACGTTGCGTGCCTGGGTATTCCTGGTGGCGTGAAAATCACCAGCCCGGTGTTCACTCACGACGTAGCCGAAGCCGCGTGGTTGGTGAGACACCTTGCCGCCGGCTTTCCCACGACTGACCGGGACGTTACTGACCTCGATGAAGCGGCGTACCGTGCGGGTCGCCTTGACACCCGCCTTACCGGCAGTCTCAGGGTGCCACTCAGCCCCGCGATTCAGGGCGGTAAGGCAGCCACTACCGTAGAGACGTCATTGGACGGCCTCGTTGAGCAGGTACTGCGCGATTGGGACCACGATGCTGTCTGGCTCGTTGGCGCAGGAAGCGTGTGCCGCGCCATCAAGGACCAGTTCTGGGGTGAACCCACGTTGCTGGGTGTTGACTGCATCGAAGGCGACCGCATCGTGGCCAATGATCTGGATGCCGTCGCCGTGCGCCGAGTCGTTGCGGAGGCACAGGCCCGAGGCCGAACCGTACGATTGCTGCTCTCCATCATTGGCGGCCAGGGCATGCTGCTTGGCCGTGGGACCCAGGTGTTGCCCCCAGATGCCCTCAAAACGATTGGGTGGGACCGCATCCACGTGGCCGCGCCGCCTGAGAAATTGGTCGGCCAACGGGTGCTCCACGTGGACTCCGGCGACAGCGCATTCGACGAGTCGGCACCGAAGTACATCCGTGTCACCGCCGGCTACGGCGAGACGAGGATGGTGCGAATCCAAATTGGACCCCCGACAGAGCAATGACCGCGTGGGAAGCCCCTTTCATGGCGAAGTGGCCATGCCCTCTCAGACATGATTGAATCGGCTTCTGCCCTCCCCCGCTCCACTGTCAGTTGCACCATTACGGCTCGCGACCACACGTTTTGGCAGGACAAGCCCGCCGAGTTCGGTGGGTCTGACCGTGGACCAATGGCCAGCGAGTTACTGCTGGGCAGCCTGCTGGCATGCCAACTGAGCACGTTCGCCAAGGTAGCCGCCAAGCGCCGCAGCGAGGCCACCGTGTCCCTGCTGCGCGGCGACCTAGTGTTTGACGACAATGGCGACATCGAGGAAATTCGCCTGAAGTGGACCGTGGCGGGGGACGAGCCGTCGAAGGTTGCTACGCTCATTCGTCTGACGGATCAGTCTTGCACGATCAGCCGCGTGCTGTCCGTGCCAATTTCCAGCACGTTCAGAGTGCTTGCATAATTTCCAGGTAACTCCGGGGCTCCTGGTCGGCGAGGTCCAACCCCAAGCGGGTAGCCCAGTCGAGCACCAAATCGGTGCTGGTGGCTTCCACTTCCACGAACGCCCCGAATGGCAGGGAGTCGAGCGCCACTTCTACGCCATCGCCACGCCAGGCTTCGCGACGCTTCTTCACCGTGGCGGCGGGGGCCATGCCAAGGGCGGCCAGAATCTGGTCCACGTCTCCTTGGACGGGGCACTCAATCTCTAGCCGAGCCTTCACCGGCCCCGACTGCTTTGGGCCCTTGTACGTGAGCACTTGGTGATCGCCGACCCTGCGCACCCGCAGGGCTTCATCTGTGGCGCGAAAGTCTCGGACCGGGTGACGGTGGTATGTGTCCACTTGGTCCGTGACGGTGGGCCCCCCCAGGCCCAATTGGCGGCACTTCTCCCGGAACGGGGCGTGGTCTTGGACCCTGAACTTGGCCTCCGTCTCCACGAAGACGCAAGCGCGGGCCTTGTAAAGGCCGCATCGGTCGCGCACCTATGCGGCGCCTTGCAGTACTGGCCATTGTAGTGGCCTTGAGCGGGTGCCTGGAGCCCTTTGCACCCACCATTGACCCTGCGGTCCTGAAAGATCACCCCGAGTGGAAGGTGACCCAAGGCGACGTCAACGGCACCATTTGGGAGGGCAAGGTCGTTGAGACCAGGTACACATTCGACCCAGACCAGGAACCCCCGTTCCCCGGCATCGTCCAGGTCTTCGGTATCCGGGGGCTACGTCGCATCCCCGACGACGACCTCTTGGCGCGCACGCAGGCCGCCGTGGAACGTGGCGCCGAGGAGAAGGGCATTCTTCTGGACCCGGAGCGCAGCGGCGAAGGAGAACGGACCACGGCAGGGGGCGCATCAACGCAGTGGTTCGTCGTGCAAGGCCTCGCCGACCAAGAAGGGGGCCTGTTTGGCCGCGGCGAAACCGTGCAGATTCTCGGCGAGACATGGTATGACGGCGCCAGCCGCACCAGCGTCGTCGTGGTCGCCATGGCCCAAACAACACAGGAAGGATTCCTCGACCTGCAAGACGTGGAGGACCTGACGACTTGGAAGACCATCGTCGCGGACCGCCGCGGCACAATCGACCGCCACCGCGGCGAAGGACTAGTGTTCAACGTGGTCAGTCATGGTTGAGGTCGCGCGCGTACCCGCTGGTCCAAGGGTGCGTGAATGGGCCAAACGGTACGGGTTCTCGGAGTGGATGGTGGCCCGGTGGATTCGACTCGTACCGCAGCCGCGCACGTTCCTGGACGGCCTCCGTCATCGGCCGCCCAAGTACCTCAGGTCCAATGACCTACGGGCCAGCACCGAAGAAGTCCACAAGCGGCTCAAGGCGCGGGGCTTCGAATTCGGCCGTGCCCCCTTAGATGACAACGTCCTCGAGATTCGCCACG
>JBFJXU010000005.1:0-23302 GCA_041622975.1 Thermoplasmatota archaeon | reverse complement strand
TGTGGCCTCGGGCAGCCGCTGCAGGCGCTGTAGCAGGAATTGCGCCATGTGGCTGGTCTGGGTCACGGCGGCCATGCCGTCAGGTTCGATTCGCCACCCATCCTCGTAGACGAGGGCGCCGGCTTCCACCATGCCGTGCATGGCTGCCGTCGCCATGAACGGGTTGCCTGCCGCCAGTCTCGCAACGGTTTCAATCACCTGTGGGTCCAGCGGCCCAGCCATGCTGGTGCAGAGGGCCTCAATGTCCTTGCGGCTGAACGGCGCCAAGGGTAGGACCCTCGCCGTTGCCCTCGTCAGAACGTGATCTTGACCAACTTCCTCGGCGCGGTATGCGGCAACAACTAGCCCGCCTGGTGTGCCTTGGCTCCACTCTACTAGGAGGCGGCAGGATGCGTCGTCGGCCCATTGGACGTCATCGAGAATCACGACGGCCCCCGCCTCGCCGAGCGCGTCGAGTAATCGTACGAGTGATGCAAGCGTTCGTCCAGGGCCGTGCTCGTCCGGCCCCGCACCGTCGGTCGCCTCGACGCCGAGTGTGTCGGCCATGCCGGGCAATGCCTGGACCACACTTGCTGCTTCATCACCAATGGCCGCGGCGATGCGCTCCATGGTGCCGGGTGCGGCATCCTCGCGGTGGCGGATGGCTTCGTTGATGCTCGCCAGTACGCCAAATGGCCGAGCAGCCTGGTGCGCCACCCCTTGGCCGCGCACAATCCATCGTCCGCGCAGGGTGGCTTGCTGGGCGAATTCTTCCAAGATGCGGCTCTTCCCGCTGCCCGATTCTCCGGCCAAGTACACGAGCCCGCCTGCGTCAAGGGCCTGTTCCAGCATGGCCAGTTCTCGGTTTCTGTTGAGGAATGCAGGGGGAGTCAGGGTGGCACGGCGGTCTTCTTCGCCAACCACGAACGCCTGCGCGCTGCCGGCGTGTACCGCTGCGGCCTTCTCGAGGTCGCGTCGAGCGGCGGCGGCGGCCTGATACCGTTCATACGGGTCTTTCATGAGCATCCGGCTCATGATGTCGTCAACAACGCCAGGGACGTGGATGCCTTGGCCCCGCAGCGTCGGCGGGGCGTCGTTGAGGTGCTGGCGGAGTAGTAAACTGGCGTCGTCAGCGCGAAACGGTGGCTCGCCGACGAGGAGCGTGTACAACACGAGTCCGACCGAGTAGATGTCGGCGGCCTCAGTCACTTCTCGGTCCAGCAGGCCCAATTGCTCGGGGGCCAGGAACTGGATGTCCTGGACGCGTCGGTGACCGTAACCTCGCGCCGGTTCCACACCAAAATCCACCAACGTCACGGTTGACTGGTGGATGATGATGTTACCGGGCTTGATGTCGCCGTGTGCGACGCCCATGATGTGGGCCGATTCAAGTGCCCGCAGGATGTTGATGGCGATGTCGAGGGCGGCGTCGGGCGCTAGTGGCCCCATGGCAAGGATTTCCTCGAGGGACCGGCCCGGTACGTAAGGTCGCTCAAGAGTCAGCACGCCATCCTTGAAGTGAGCCTGTGGCGCAACGAGTTCATCGCCGGCTGCGTTGAGGCTCTCACGCAAGTGGTCCAACGCTAAATCGAGCCGCCGCCCCACATCTCCCACTGGGATTTGTTTGGCACGCCGACTCGCCATCAGGAATATTTGCCCTGTTTTCCCTTATGAATCGTGGCCATGAGGGCCGGCGGCCATTGTACCCTGTCGCCGTGTTCTGGTCGGAATCAGGCCTGGAATACCAGGTGGCTGTGCCCCACGGTGAGAAGATCCCCGGGGTCGAGGGGATGGCGCCCCTCTACGGGCACGTGGTTGACGAACGTGCCATTTCGGCTTTCCCCGTCCTCAACCCAGAAGCCGTCATCTTGGATGATGCGGCAGTTGCGGGTGCTAACGAACGGGTCTAAGTCGAGGCAAATATGGCAATCGGCGGAGCGCCCAATCCACCATTCGCGGCTACCATTGTTGAGGTCGAATGCGGTGCGTGTGGAGCCCCCGTACGCCACGAGGAGTCGGGGTGGGGCAGGAATCGTGGTGGCACGCACGGAGTCGTCGGCCATGGTGGCCCCGTCGTCGGTGCCGGCATGGGGCCGCATCTGCGTCAAGTGCCGTACTTCCTCCACCAACTGGAACACGCCCTGGTGGTCCACGATGTATCGGTACTGGCGGCTTCCCTTGCGGATGCGGCGGACGAGGCCCGCATCCATGAGGCGGTCCAAGTGCCACGATACGGATTGGCGACTCATGTACGGCTTGTCCGGCTGCTGCCGGACCCGGATCTGGGACAGGCTGCAGGGAACTCGCAAACTTTCCAGGATGGCTAAACGGACGGGGCTTGCTGCTGCTTCGAGCAGGCTGGCGAGCCCATCATGATCCTGGCGCATAATTCTCGGATGTACCCCGTGGTTTACAAAGTCCCGGTTTGCGGCTGGTTCGCAGACCGCGGTCAGCGATGAGGGCAATCAGGATTCCCGCTGCGGCTAGCCCGTGGATCCACCAGGGAGATGCCCCATGGAATGGCGTCAAGAGGTTGGTAAGAAGAAGCCCGCCCGCCACCACGCCCGCAGCCACGGCCAGGCAACGACCATGCACCTGTAAGGCAAGGAGGGCCACGAACGGCCACGCCAGGACGAAGAGTCTGTGGTCGTCATTGGCCAACAAATATTGACCCGCGACCAGCACCAAGGATGGCACTACTTTCAACGCGATGCTGGGTTGCTCCCAGGCGCCCAGGGCGGCTACAAGCACCCATGCCGGGGCGACGGTCCATAGGAGGAATTTGGCCAAGGCAAGCAATCCGGGGGCCAAGTGATCGGCAAGGATCGCCGCTGCCGTATCCCGGTAGGCATCGACACCTTTGACGGGCATCAGCAGGCGGACCGTGGCCAGGGTGACCAGCGCGGGGGCAACGTGCAGGGCTCCACGCGCGAGCCGGGGCCGTAGCCCTACCTTGGTCGGCCACAGGAAGAACAAGGGCACAGCAACCAGCACGCTCTCCTTGGCCAGAATCCCCACGGCTAGGATTCCTGCCGCCACGGCCATGTGGTCCCTGACCACGGCCCATGTAATCCAGCCAACCGAGGCCAATGCCCACGGGTCAACCAACCAATGGTCGAAGAGATTCGCGTCAACGGCCCAGGTTAACCCGAGGAACCCGGCTAGTGAAATCCAAGCAACCGGGCGGCCCCGCCCCGCCGCGAGGGCCAAGTGGTATGCGGACAAGGCCGCCACGAGCAAGCCTAGGACGCTCATCACCATGAATCCCGTATCCAGTGAGCCAGGCACCGCTCGGGCCAGTAGGGGGATCAAGGGTCGCCACCCGAAGGGGGCCTGCTGTGGAGACCCCGGGTCTGCGGCCAGAGCGATGTAATGGTGGTGGTCGTGTGCCAAGTCGAACCAGGGGTGCCCAGGTCGCAGGTGGGGCATGCTATTCCAGGCCGTCGCCAGATATGCCAACGCGGCTACGGCCGGTGCCAGTACGTCGCGTCGGATGTCCACACTGGGTGACGGGGCTTGGGCCGCTATACGGGTGCCGGTAAGGTCCATGTCCGTTCGGCTTCGTAGGTGGCGCCGGTAGCCGTCAAGTGGGAGCGGTAGACCACGACCCTGTCTAGGGTGAATTCACCTTGTGGCCCTTGCGCGTGGCTGATGGCGCTGCGTACGTCCCGCGGCTGGCGTAGTCGACACAGGGTAACATGGGGCCGGAAATCGCGACGCTCTGGTTCCCCCAAAATGGCGCGTTGAACATCATGTGCTAGGTCGTCGAGACCGGGAGCCTGCAAGCCTACCCAGACGACGCGGGCGTGCCGCACGGATGAGAATGCCCCTAGGCCTTGCCACGTGGCGGTAAGTTGCACTTTGTCGGCAAGGGCCCCCTCCAGGGCCGGGTAGTCGACTTCTTGCTCCCCCAGGAACGCCAACGTCACGTGGCTGCTGGCGCTGGCGGGTCGACCTGCGCAGGCATGAGCAACGTCGTTGGCCAGTGCTGACACGTCGGGCGTTGGGCAGGCGATAAAACGCCTGGCCATCAACTGGCGGCCAGGACCGCGTGAGCGGCCGCAAGGCGCGCAATGGGGATGCGGTATGGGGAGCAGGACACGTAGTCCAAGCCCACATCGTGGCAGAACATGACGGATTCCGGGTCGCCCCCGTGTTCGCCGCAGATGCCTACTTTGAGGTCGGGCCGGGTGCTGCGGCCTCGCGCAGTGCCAATCTCAACAAGTTGTCCCACACCGGCCCGGTCAATGGTTTGGAACGGGTCGTGAGGAATGAGTTTGTTCTCTTGGTAAAAAGTCAGGAAGCCGCCGGCATCGTCCCGACTGACGCCCAACGCGGTTTGGGTTAGGTCGTTTGTTCCGAAACTGAAGAATTCGGCGTGCGTGGCGATTTCGTCGGCGGTCAATGCCGCACGCGGCAATTCAATCATGGTCCCAACCAGGTACTGGACGGCTGTGTTGTCCTTGAGCACGTCCGCCGCCACCCGCCGAACAATGGCCTCCTGGTGCTGGAATTCGCTGGCGTGCCCAACGATGGGAATCATGATCTCTGGTACCACTTTAGTTCCCTTGGCCGCCACATTAACGGCTGCTTCCAGAATCGCTCGCGCTTGCATCTCGGTGATTTCGGGGTACGTGATGCCAAGGCGGCAGCCACGGTGGCCAAGCATGGGATTGGCTTCCCGTAGGGCATCGATGCGGCTGCGGAGACGGTCTAGTTCCAGGCCCATGAGGAGGGCAAGTTCTCGCTGCTCCTTCTCCTCGTGCGGCAGGAATTCGTGCAAAGGTGGGTCCAGCAAACGAATGGTCACGGGACGGCCATCCATGGCAGTGAACAATTCCTCGAAGTCGGCGCGTTGGATGGGAAGCAGTTTCTGCAATGCCTTGCGCCGGTAGGATTCGTTTTTGGCGAGAATCATCTCCCGCATGTGTTCAATCTTGCCGGGCCCGAAGAACATGTGTTCCGTGCGGCACAAGCCAATCCCCTCGGCACCAAGCGCAATGGATGCCTCAGCCTGGTCGCCTTGGTCGGCGTTGGCGCGAACCTTCAGTCGTCGCACCTTGTCTGCCATGGACAGCAGCCTGTCGAACATCTGGAACACGGGGGCCTCCTTTCGTTCCAAGGTGCCCTCCACGAGGACCTGGACGACCTCCGAGTCTCGGCTCGTTAGTTCTCCTTTGATGACCTCGCCTGTGAACCCGTCGAGGCTAATCCAGTCTCCCTCGCGAACAAGGTGGTCGCCCGCTCCGAAGGCCTTGGCGGCGTAGTCGATGCGTAGGTCACTGCACCCAGCAACACACACCTTGCCCATTTGCCTGGCCACAAGGGCCGCGTGGCTGGTCATGCCACCCCGTGCCGTCAGGAACCCTTCCGATGCATCCATGCCGTGGATGTCCTCCGGGCTTGTTTCTTCACGGACCAGGATGACGCGTTCGCCGCGGGTCTTCCATGCCACCGCGTCATCGGCGCTGAACACCACCCGGCCGCTGGCGGCGCCGGGGCCCGCGTTGAGTCCCTTGGCGATGATGCGCTCCTGGGCCGCGGCTTTCTCCTTGGGGTCAAAGACAGGCCGCAAGAGTTGGTCCAGTTGGCCAGGTTGCACGCGTAGGATGGCCGCTTCTTCGTCAATGAGGCCCGCGTCCAACATTTCAAGGGCGATGCGAACTGCTGCCAGGCCAGTACGCTTGCCGGTGCGCGTTTGCAGCATGAAGAGACGTCCCTTCATGACCGTGAATTCAAGGTCCTGCATGTCGCCGAAGTGTTCCTCCAGGCGGCGTGCAATATCCACGAGTTGATCGTAGGCGTCCGGAAGAATATCGCGAAGGTCTTGGATGGGGTGAGGCGTGCGGATGCCAGCCACCACGTCTTCGCCCTGGGCGTTGGGCAGGAATTCGCCGTAGAACGAGTTCTCCCCGGTGGCGGGGTCGCGGGTGAACGCCACACCTGTTGCGCAGTCGTCGCCCATGTTGCCGTACACCATCATTTGGACGTTGACGGCGGTTCCCATGTCATCCGGGATCTTGTTGAGTCGGCGGTACGTGACTGCGCGAGGGGTCTCCCACGACTTGAACACGGCCTCGATGGCCGCAAGGAGTTGCTCACGCGGGTCCTGAGGGAACGGCGCGCTCGTCTCCGCTTGAATGAGGGTCTTGTACTCCTCGCATAGGCCTTGGATGGGTTCAGCGGGGAGATCCTGTCCTCGCTCGACGCCCTCACGTTGCTTCATGGCCGTGTATTTGGCTTCGAACTTACTGTGCTCGATGCCGAGAACTACGTCGCCAAACATGGTGAGGAAGCGGCGGTAGCAATCGTAGGCAAACCTTGCATCGCCCGTGGCATTTGCCAGGCCTTGGACTGTCTCATCGTTCAAGCCCAGGTTCAGGACTGTATCCATCATGCCAGGCATGCTGATGGCGGCCCCGGAGCGAACCGACACCAGCAGGGGGTCGGCGGCGTCGCCGAACCGGCGTCCGGCCTTCGCTTCCAAGTCTCGCATGGCTTGGTCGATGTCCGTCGCCAGATCGTCATCGATGCGTCCCACGGATTCGTACCGAATGCACTCCTGGGCAGTCACGGTGAAGCCGGGGGGCACTGGCAAGCCGATGCTCGACATCTCGGCCAGGTTCGCACCCTTGCCGCCCAAGACGTCCCGCATGTCGGCGTTGCCGTCCTCGAAGGCGTATACCCGTCGGTCCATGGTGGCTGCCTGACTCATCGCTGGCGCACCCCGGTGGCCATCAAAGGCCTTGCCCGACGCGGGGCCAGCGGTTAGATACGCGCCGGCCGAGAATTCTCTCCAATTCCATGGTGTGTGGTGCGTAGTATGCGGCCAATTCCACCACGGCTTCATCCGGGATTGCTTCGGCCTGATCGGCCACCAGGAGGCGGTCCCGCACGGGGGCTCGCAGGCGCGCGGGTAGGCGGCCGAACACCGCCCTAGCAGCGCGGTTGCCTGCCAAGGCCGCAACAAGTCGATTGCGCGGCCGATTGGCGCGGTTATGGACCCTGTGGATGTCCATGTTGGCAAAAGGCTCGGGGTCGATGTCGAGGAAATCTGCAACCCGCGTCAACGTGGCGCCGGGTTGGTCGCGCAGGTCCTCCATGAGTTCGACGTGCACCGGGAGTCCCTGCCACGCGTGTAGGTGGTGGCTGTAGCGACCGATATCCACGTACCTTTCGCGGGCATGCACATCTCCTGCAATCCGTTCAATGTCAAGCCGGCATGCATCAAGGAACGGCAGCGATTCGCGGCCTTCGCGGACTTGATTGCGCCAATGGCTATACGCCCGTTCCACGGGGTCGCGCAGCATCACGAGGATCCGGGCGTCCGGGTGGTTCTCTCGGATGCGGTCGGGCGCGCGCGGGTGCCACCAATACGTCGCACTGGCCTCCATTGGTATCCCCGCGCCCGACCATAGTCCGTGGTATGCCGCCTCTGCTTCATCCACTGCTTCCGCCCCGTCGTCATGGGCGGCGTCCAGAACCCGGCCGTAATGGTGGGGTTCCTTCACAGTGCTAGCGTCGATGGCCGGGTGTCGAGCCAGGTGCTGGAATAGGCTGCTGGTGCCGCACCGCGCCGCGCCGACGATGAACAGACGCACAAGGTCACCACGGGGCCTCGGGACTTGAAGGCATGGCGTCTTGGCCGCTGACCGCGCGTTTTACACGCTACCCGCGCCAGATTGTGCGTCATGCGGACCGTGATGTGCGGCGCTGCCTTCCTGGCGGCGCTCGTCATGCTACCTGCGGCTAGTGCAGGAATTGGCGTGTTCTACATGCAGGATGGCGCGGACCCGACCTCCGATGGAACTTTGGTCACGGACCAACCCACGGACGACCAAGCCACGGTCCGCATTCTTTTTCCAGGCATTCCTGCCACATTCAGTGGTGGCGACGCAGGCGTAATCACGGGCCAAGCGTGGGCTGGAATCTGGCCTGGTGCGGTGACGGGTGAGCCCACCATTCAGTTCACTGTCTCTGCCGCCGACGGGCGAGAGATTGCAACCAAGACGGCGACGCTGACGGCAAGTCCGCTGCCCGACCCCATGGCCGCCAGCAGTGACGCCGAGACATTCGCGCAAGCATTGCCGGCCCACGCGGCTGCCATCTTCACCCAGGCACCGCTGCTGGTCCAACTGGGCCCAATTGACTCGGAGACCGTGGACGGAATCACGGTGAAGATTGAGGCCATCGCGGGAAGTGACCCCACTGCAACGGCTTCGATCCGCTATGCTGCCGCCGACGCGCCCACGTTCATCATGGTCTCGTACCGTGAGCCCGTGGTTCCATCGAATCCTCCATCCGGAGGCGACGACGACGCGCCAGACGACGAGGGTGGCGTGGACGATGACACCGGCTCGGGTGGCGGCGCCATTGATGATGAGGCCGACCCCACTACGGGTAATCCCGACACCGGCGCTGAGGCCGACGAAGACAGCCCCGGCTTCGGCGTCGTAGTACTGCTCGTGGCCGTCGTGGTCGCTGGCGTAATGGGTCGTCATAAGCGGTGAACGGTCAACGGCGGCAACTCCATGGCAACACGGCGCTCGGCTTCCCCCACCGTCGCCGTGTTGCTCACCGTGGCCGGCTTGTTGGGGCCCAGGAGGTCACAGAGTTCGGGCCCAATGCTTGTTTCGTAGGTTCCATACTCTTTGGCCAGGGCAATGATGTCATTCTTGTCCAAGCCGAGCAGCGGGCGTAGTACTGGGCGGTCGGCTGCATCCTCAATCGTCGCCAGGTTCTGCAGGGTCTGGCTGGAAACTTGACCCAGGTTTTCTCCCGTGGCAATCACGTCGGCGCCAACTTCGGCCGCCAAGCGACACGCCAACCGGTAGAACAGTCGTTTCTGCAGGATGAAGTAGAATCGGTGGGCGTCCCGGTCGTGCGGAATCCGTGCCAATGCTTCCCCTGTCTTGGCGACGTGGACCGCGTCGAGACCCAGCAAATTTGCTAGTTCCTTGGCCTTGTCAACGCTCGCATCATCCGTGACCGGTTCGAAGGAACAATGCAGGGCCGTCAGGCGGACGCCCTGCTTGGCCAGCATGTGGCCGGCAACCGGACTATCGATGCCGCCGGAGAGCAGGAGGACCGCGTGCACGGCGCCGCCGAGACGCCTCCACTATTCGACGGTGACGGACTTGGCCAAGTTGCGTGGGCGGTCGATGCTGCGTTGCAGGCTGGCGGCAGCGTGGTATGACACCAATTGGCCGGCGATGGAGAACGGTACAGCCGCCAAGAGCGGATTCATGCTGGGCACCTGGAGCACGCCAGCTGCAATGCCCTCCAGATCTGGGGTGCCCTGGACAATGGCGTAAACAGGGCTGCCCCTTGCTGAAACTTCGATGGCGTTGCCCGTCACCTTCTGCGCCAATTCCCCTTCCGGTACGAAGAATACGCAGGGCGTTTCTGGGCTCAACAGAGCAAAGGGCCCATGCTTCAGTTCCCCTGCACCAAAGCCTTCGGCGTGCAGGTATGTGATTTCCTTGAACTTCAGGGCGGCCTCCAGGGCGGTGGCCACGTGAATGCCGCGGCCGAGGAAGAACAAGTCGTTGGCCTTGGCCAGCGTCTGGCCGAGTTCCTTCCACGCGTCATCGTTGACGACCGCTTCAACCACGCGTGGCAATCGCTCCACTTCTTGCGCCAACTCCTCGGCGCGTCGGCCTGTCAAATGCCCATTAGCCATGCCGGCTTCGAGTGCCATGAGGGCCAACGTTACCACTTGGCCCGTGAAGGTCTTGGTCGCGGCCACACCGACTTCGGGGCCAACATGAATGCCGATTGTGGCGGTCGCCAGGCGAGCGAGACTGCTTCCCTCCACGTTCACGACGCCCACTACGGGCTCGCCGGCGGCGTCAATGACTCGCAGCGCCTCCAGGGTATCCAGGGTCTCGCCAGATTGACTGATGCCAATGGTCCACGTGCCACTTTGTTCAAGGAGTGGTCGGTGTCGGAATTCGCTGGCCACGTGGACTTCCACGGGGATGCCCGCCCAGTGTTCGAAGAATTGCTGGCCCATGAGGCCCGCATGGTATGAAGTGCCACACGCGATGATGCGTATCCGATTCGCGTCAGCCATTTCCTCCGGCATACCAGTGGTGACTCGGACGGGCGTCTGTTGGAGGCGGCCCGCCAGGCACTGGTTGATGGCGCTGGGCGTTTCATGGATCTCCTTGAGCATGAAATGCGGGTAGCCTGCTCTTTCTGCTTGCCGCACGTCCCAGTCCACGGTCGTGGTCGTGATGGCCTTCGCCTTGCCATCGCCGCTGTATAATTCGACGCCATCCGCAGTCACGACGCCGTGGTCGCCGTCATCAAGGAAACATACGGTGCGAGTATGTTCGATGATAGCTGTCACGTCGCTGGCGAGAATGATGCCGCCGCCTTCCACGACGCCCATGATGAGTGGCGTGCGGTGGCGTGCAAAGGCAAGTGCCTGGGCGTCGGCGTCCAGTATGACCAATGCCCAACTTCCCTCAAGGCCGCCTAATGTGGCCCGAAGCGCGCCAAGGGGCTCTGCGTCGCGACGCATGCGCTCGTAGCGGTGGGCCAACGCCTCCGTATCGGTGTCGCTTCGCATCATTGCGCCGTCGGCTTCCAAATCGCGACGCAAGGCCGTGTGACCTTCGATGGTTCCGTTATGCACGACCGCGTAGCGACCGGTACCGTCCAGGTGCGGGTGGGCATTGGCTTGCGTCACGCCGCCATGCGTTGCCCAACGCGTGTGCCCAACGGCAAGCGTGCCTTGTCCAACGTCGGGCAGGCCAGCGACTGTGCCTACGTCCTTGACGACCTCAATGCCGGCTTCGTCCAGCCACGCGATACCTGCCGAGTCGTAGCCTCGATACTCGAGCCGCGTGAGGCCTTCACGGACCTTGCGCGGGGCATCTGGCAAGCCCAGGATTCCCACGATGCCGCACATCAGCGTACGCCCCCGGCGGCTGTCACTGATGTGGGTATGCAAGCCACTCCGTCAATCATACGGCGACTCCTTTGTCCGGAACGCCATCCACGCGCCGACCATCGGCAACGCGAGCGCCGCGTCCAGTTACGCCGCGCACGGACGCGCCTACGCCCACGGTTGCATCCGCTCCGACCACGCCTGTGACGTGAGCGCCGTCGGCGACCCGAGCGCCGTTGTCGATGACCGCATCCACGACGCGGGCGTGGCTCCCCACATCCACGTTGCTGGCAATGGTACATCGGTCAACGTGGCTGAATGGCCCGACGCGGGTACGATTGCGGATACCGGTGCCCGGCCCGATGACCGCCAGCGGTCCAATCGTGCAGTCGTTGCCGATGTGGGCGGGTCCTTGTACGACTGAACCTGGCAGGATGCGGGTCCCTGAGCCGATGCTAACAGCCCCCTCGATATGGGCGCCTTGGAGCCCCTCTGGGACATCTCGCTCCACTTGGCGCATGAGGCGGTCGTGCAACGCCAGCAGGTCTTCAGGTTCAATGACGTCCAAGTAGTGATCTGCGTCGGCGTCCACGATTGACCACGCTTCTTCCCGGACCCGTGCACGAATGGCATCGCGGAGGGCAAATGCGTGCTCGGTGACCTCGGCTACGATGGCGGGGGGCATGCGATACGCGCCCCCGCTTGGGTGGCCATCTCCTGTTTCCTGAAGGTCCACTGCCGTGCCGCCCTTGGCCACGGGGACGCCGTGGCGGGCGGACCTGGCGTCGGCCACTCGTACCATGGCAGGTCCCGGGGCATCAAGGAGCCCTTGCAGCATGTCGCGGTGGTACCAGGCGTCGGCGGGTATGAGGAGGAATTCATCATCGACGTGGTCGCCGACAAGGCTCAATGCATGGCCTGGGCCTAGTTGACGCTCTTGGAACACCCATGTTACGTCGAGCCCGAAGCGGTCGCCGTCCTGCAGGAAAGCTTGCAGGCGGTCCTTGCCGTGCCCGGCCACGATGACTACGTCAGTGATACCAACGGCGCTCAAGTCACGGGCCAAGTGTGCTATCAGTGGCTGGCCGGCGACGTTGAGTAGGCTCTTGGGGCGGTCGTGGGTCAAAGGTCGCAAGCGAGTGCCTTGACCCGCGGCGAGGATGACTGCCTTCACACCCACCCCACCGGCACTCCCCGTCTTAAGGGGGTCCGACCTGGGCGGCGTGTGCTCAGGCCGTGCACCACAAGTGCTGGATGGGAAGCCACCGGAGATCCCCTTGACTTGGCAGCCACGCGGCGAGCCCTGGAGTCGGCCGGCTGGCAGGTAACCCTGGATGCACGGGTCATGCTATTGGCCGAAAAGGACGTCGGCATCGCCGTTTACCAGAAGGGCCGCGTACTCATCAAGGAGCGGGATGAGGCACGTGCCCGCGCGTGCTGGACGGACCTTGCTCCCTTGCTTGCACAACGCTCATAGCCGCCCAGCCTCCGCGTGCCTCGTGGACGTGCCTGCCACTCGTGCTCAATTCCCCGCGCTCAGGGGGCATTACTTGGATTCCGCTTGCACCAGCCTCAAGCCCGTCCAAGTAATCGATGCCGTGGCAGGCTGGTACCAAGACAATGGTGGCTGCCCCGGCCGCTCCACGCACAGCATGGGTGCGGCTGCCACCGAGTCGGTGGCCGCGGCTCGGGAACGCGTGGCTGCCTTCGCGCGCTGTGACTCGGAATCATTGGTCGTAACGCGTAACTGCACGGAAGCCATCAATGTGGTGGCCCGGGGCATGGACCTGACCGGTGCCACTGTCCTTACCACCGACAAGGAACACAACAGCAACCTCGTGCCCTGGCTGGCTAGCGGGGCCCGCCACGAGGTGCTCTCTCTAGACGACGATGGTCTCCTGCCGGACGACTGGGAAGAAATCGTCAAGGCCGCAGGACCCGCACTTGTTGCTGTTCACCACGTGAGTAACGTTGACGGCGCCGCCTTGCCCGCCAAGGAACTCACGGAGTTAGGGCATGATCTCGGCGCGCGGGTCCTCATCGATGGAGCCCAAGCCATGCCCCACATGGACGTGGATGTCACGGAAATTGGAGCCGATTACTACGCTTGGAGTGGCCACAAGATGATGGGGCCTGGCATCGGGTTCCTGGCGGCTACGCCAGACTCATTGGGCGCACTCAAGCCAGTCAACCTTGGAGGCCACACGGTGAACGACGTGGGCCTGCCAGATGACCAGGAGGGCTTCTTCGACCTAGCCCCTGGAACGGCCGGCTTCGAGCCAGGCGTCCTGGACCCTGCCCCACTGGTGGGCGTGGCCGCGGCGTGCGACGTGCTCGATGAACTTGGTCGCGGCGATATTGCAGCGCACGAACTTCGCCTCAACCTGCGCCTCGACCAAGCCTTGGGTGAGATGTCGCACGTGCATGTCCATGGGCCGCCCGTTGCCCGACGGGGCGGCATCACGGCGTTCACCGTGGATGGCCTGACCAGCCAGGAAGTGGCGCTTTACCTAGACGAGTTTGATGTGATGGTCCGCGCCGGCCAACACTGCACGCACGCCTGGCACCGACGCCGCGGCCTGGAAGGAACCGTTCGCGCCAGTTGCTATGCCTACAATGACGTGGACGACGTTGATGCCTTGATTGAGGCGCTCCACGGCCTTGCACCCTAAGCAACTTGGTCACTCGCGGCGCGTCTGTAACCGTCGCAGCATCGCTTGAATCTCGGCTTGTTTCCGTCTACGCTCCGCGTCCCGCCTCGCACCTGCGACTAGGCTCCGCCATGCCGTGACGGTCAGGGCCAAACTGAACAGGCTCGCCAAAACCAGAAACAGTGACTCGCCCACCGGGACATCTTGACCTTCAGGGGGAAACAGCACTTGGTAGGGAGCCTCCGGCTCGGGCGGCTGCCGATAGCCTCCTAGAACCAATGCCGTGTAGGTGAGGGTCAGCATCGCCGTGATGAGCCCGAAGACCAGCACGCCGACGAACACCCGAGTGGGCACGGCCACGCCCCGTCCACGCCCGCGCATGGTGAAAGGCCATCGGTCGATGCCCTTTACCGGCGGGCCCCAGTGTGCTGCCTATGGGCAGCCTGTTTGGCACCAACGGCGTACGCGGCATCGTGGGCAAGACCATGGGCCCGGAATTGGCACTCCGCTTGGGGCGGGCCGTGGGCACCTGGCTAGAGCCGGGTGACCGATTGGCCATTGGCACGGATGCCCGGGCCAGTCGCGACATGCTCAAGGATGCCTTTGCGGCCGGCGTCCAAGCCGCCGGCGTGGATGTGATCGACCTTGGTATCTGTCCCAGTCCTGGCATCCAACTCTATGTGCGCGACCAAGGCCTTGCGGCGGGTGCCATCATCACGGCGAGTCACAACCCTCCGGAGTGGAACGGCATCAAACTCGTGGCGCCGGACGGCACGGAGACCAGCGCCGACGAGGAAGCCGCCGTCGAGGCAATCTTCGCATCCGAGGACTTCCGGGATGCCAAGTGGGACGCGGTGGGTCGTCTCTTCATGGACTTGGAGGCTCCCGACCACTACATCGAGGCGGTGCTCGCGCAAGTAGATGTGAGTGCCATCAAGAAGGCGGGCCTCAAGGTCGTCCTGGACCCAGGGGGTGGCGCCGGCTGCGTCACCGCACCACGCCTCATGGATGCCCTTGACGTGGAAGTGGTTCCGTTGTCCTGTGAACTTGACGGCGCCTTCACCGACCGCCCCAGTGAGCCGACCCCCGCCAACGCAGCGGCGTGCATTCAAGCAGTCAAGGAGAACGGTGCTGACCTTGGGATTCTGCAGGACGGCGACGCAGACCGCGCGGTCTTCATTGACGAAATGGGCCAATACGTGTGGGGGGACGCGACTCTCGCCCTGGCTGCCCTCTACGAACTTCCCCGCCACCCCGAAGAGCAGCGGGACTTCTGCACGGCCGTATCAAGCAGCACGTGCGTGGCAGATTGCGTTCAGCAAGCAGGCGGCCGACTCCACTGGACGGTCGTTGGTAGTCCTGTCGTGGCTCGCGAAATGATTCGACTCGGCGCCGCGTTCGGTGGCGAGGACAATGGCGGGCTGATGTTTACCCGGCACCAAGTGTGCCGTGATGGCCTCATGGCCATGGCGTTCATGCTAGAGTTGCTGGCAACCACCAAGAAACCATTCAGCGCCTTGGTTTCCAAGGTACCCAAGTACGCCCTTGTCAAGGACAAGATTGCCGTAGACGAGGATGCTAAGGAGCCCACGCTCAAGGCCCTCGCCGCCGCCGTCGCAAAGGCCGACGACGTCAAGGAAGTGGACGACCGGGACGGGGTCAAACTCTACTTGGAAGATGGATGGGTCCTGGTCCGTCCCAGCGGCACGGAGCCCATTTTCCGTGTGCAGGCGGAAGCAAGTACCGAGGAAGTCGCCGCCCAGCACGTGGAGCGCTTCAAGGCGGTCCTCAACGACGTGCTTCAGGAAGCCGCCGCTGCCTGAACCGCCTCATCGGATACGACGCGCCAAATCACGTTGCCCACGTCGGTGAGCATGCTGGCGTCAATGATGTCCATGTTGTCCTGCGTCGTGTGCCAGTACGGCGGGAACCCGTGCCCTGTATCCGGCCTGCCGTAGTCGATGATATCAACGGCGGGGATGCCCCTGTGGATGAATGGCACGTGGTCATCCAGTACGGGCTTGGTTGTCGTCGTGAACGACGGATGGTCGCCGGCGGCCTGCCAAATGAGGGCGCGGAGGTCCGGGTCGCTTGCGTCGCTGCGGCTTTCAATGACGAAGCGCGCCTCCGGGTCGCCCACCATGTCAAGGAGGATCATGCGGTCCACTCCCTCACCGTGATGTTCAGCGTAGTGTGTGGACCCCGCGACGGGGTGACAATCTTCGAACCCGTCCTCAGCATCGAAGAAGACCAGGCGCAGGTCCGTCGCCGGTCGCACGTCTTCATGGGCTACGTGGTGCATGAATTGGAGCAGCAAGCCAACGCCACTTGCCCCGTCATTCGCACCGGGGACAGGGTCGCCGCGCCGTTCGGGTCGGGCATCCATACTCGCTTCGGCCTTACTGTCCCAGTGCGCTCCGAGCAGCAAAACGTGGTCCGTTTCTGGCGCGTCCCACGTTGCTTCCAGGTTCCACATAGTGAGGTTAGCAAGCCTCGATTGGTCCTCGTCCTTGCAGTAGGCGCCGTGGGTCCTGTAGCCTGAGGCGTCACCGAAGTCTAGGTTGTCCAGTTCGGCACCCGTGAACGTGATGCGCCGGGTGTCCCATCCAGGTACTGCCATCTGGTCTTCCAACCAGTCGGCCGCCGCTGCATGACCCGACGTGCCCGGCACGCGGTGGGTTACACCACCAGACGCCACGAGGCCTGCCACGAAATCGTATGCTTGTTCGCCATCAAAGTTGGCTGCCGGCTTGACATCCGAGCCCATGCACCCGGCTGCCAGTACCATGGCTGCAACTGGCAGCACCCACGGCTTCACTCTCGCCTCCAAAGCAAGATGAGTGCGGCGGCTACGAGGACGCCGACGTTGACAATCCAAGCCGCAGCCAGGTTCTCCGTGAAGGCAAGCATGCCGTAGCCGGCTGCCGCCACGCCCGCCATAGTCAATGCATACGGCAATTGGGTCCGCACGTGGTCAATGTGGTCACAGTGGCCGGCCATGCTGCTCATCACGGTGGTATCGCTAATGGGTGAACAATGGTCTCCGAAGACGGCGCCGCCCACCGTGGCAGCAAGGACGGGGCCCAGCCATTGGGCGTTCTCAGGATTGGTCGCAACCAAGCCCAGCGTCGCAGGCAGCATGATGGCAAAGGTCCCGAAACTGGTGCCGGTGGCAAACGCGATGCCGCCGGACAAAAGGAATGCAATCAGGGGAACGGCTGCGGGGCTGACGGTGTCCCCTAGCGCGTCGGACAGGAAGCCGGCTAGATCTACGCCGTCGGAGCCCACGGCATTGCCGATGCCCCATGCCAGGCCAAGGATTGCCAGGGCTGGCACCATCGCCTTGAACCCGTCAATACAGGTGTCCAGGAATTCATCCTGCTTGAGGCTCCCTTGGATGAGGTAGAGACTCATTGCAAACAAGAGGGCCAGGAAGGAAGCGATGGCGAGGCTCAACTCGGCGCTACTGTTTTGCAAGGCCTCCGCGAAGGAGTCCCTGGCCGGGTCGTTGGACGCGTAACCGGTCAGGTAAAGCATGCTGATGGCGGCCAGGAAAAGGAACGCGACGGGCAGAACGAGGTTTAGGGCTCGTGGCACTGCATTGGGCGAGGGTGCCATTTCGTCCAACTCCTTGGCTACCAGGGGCTTGGAACCAGGTCGCAGGACTTCGCCGGTCTCCTGGGCCCGCTGTTCGGCTCGGCGCATGGGGCCAAAGTCGCGGCCTGTGATGGCAATGATGCCCACAAACGCGACCGTCAAGATGGCGTAGAAATTGTATGGGATGCCGGCCAAAAAGGAAGCAAACGGTGTCACGCTCACTTGGTTATCCTGATAGACGGGGCTGACCACTCCTAGGATGAATCCCACCCACGTACTGATGGGCACCATGATGACCATGGGTGCTGCCGTGGAGTCGATGATGTAGGCGAGTTTCTCGCGGCTGATGCGGACGTTGTCCGTGACGGGCCGGAAGATGGTGCCCGCTGCAATGACGTGAAAGTAGTCGTCGATAGCAAGGAACAATGCCCCAAACCACCAGGCCACGGTCTGACCACGGCGACGCGTTGACGCATACGCCATCGCGGCCCGGCCGAAACCCTCGATAGCCCCGGACCGCTGCATGACCGCTACGAGGGCACCGAGGAACAAGGTGAAGGCGATCACGCCAGCGTGCCCACTATCAGCTACCCCCGCGACAATCCACCCCACTGCTTGCATGAAGCCGCCGGTCACCACGCCCAAGCGTGCCCCGTCGTTCCACGCCACCATCAAACCGGCAACCAGGATGCCCAGCACCAGCGCCTGGTAGACGCGCCTGGTCGCGATTGCAAAGACAATGGCAAGGACCGGTGGGAGCAGCGCCCAGGCGCCGAAATCAGACACGGAGCCGGCGACCCTCGAGACGCTTTAAGGGGCCTGTGGGCCGCCATCAAACCCATGAACCCGTTGCTGGTGGCGGCCGCGTGGGCATTCCACTCGGTGATATCCTGGACAAGCAGCCGACGAGCGCCGCCGAGTGGCGTGGCCGTTGGGTGGCGTTCGACGCGTGGAATGTCTTGTACCAATTTGTGGCGAGCATCCGGGGTCCGGATGGCAAGCCGCTCACCAATGCACGTGGCGAGGTGACGAGTCACCTCAACGGCGTACTCACGCGATGTGCGTCCTTGCTGGAGGCCGGCGTCAAACCGGTCTGGGTGTTCGATGGGAAACCTCACCCATTGAAGATGGAGACGCTGGCCGCCCGGACTGCCCGTAAGGACCAGGCGCAGATTGACTACGAAGCGGCCCTGGCCGCGGGCGACATGGAAAAGGCGCGCACCAAGGCGCAGCAGACCAGTCGTATGACGTCGCCCATGATTGATTCGGCCAAGTCATTGCTGTCGGCTCTCGGGATTCCCGTAGTGGAGGCACCCGGCGAGGGTGAAGCCCAATGTGCGGCCATGGCGGCGCGTGGTGATGTGGCGGCCGTGGCGAGCCAAGATTTTGACACGGTGCTTTTTGGGGCTCCAATCCTACTCCGAAACCTGACCGTTAGCGGTCGCCGGAAACTTCCTGGCAAACAGGTGTGGGTGGACGTGGCACCGGAGCGAATCGATGCTGAGGCAAGTCTTGCTGCCTTGGACCTGAGCCGCGATGAACTCATTGACGCGGCACTCCTCGTGGGAACCGATTTCTGTCCAGGCATCAAGGGAATCGGCGCCAAGAAAGCGGTCGCCCTCATTAGGAAGAACGGCGGCCTCGAACCGCTCCTGGAGCGTCTGGCGGAGAACCCGGATTCAGCTGACAGCGCGGTTGAGCGAGCCATCCTTGAGCAACACGAAGCCCTCGTGGAACGAGACGCCGTGCGGGCATTGTTCCGCGAACCCGACGTTACTGCTGACTATGAGTTAGCCATGGGCGTACCCGAAGCGAAAGCAGTCCATCGGCTCCTGGTCGATGAGAACGGCTTCAGCGCCGGCCGCGTGGACGCGGTGCTGGAGCGGCTCGGCCAGGCTCGTGGTGCCCGCAGTCAGCAGTCGTTGTTCGACTTCTGAGACTACTCTTGGGCGCCGAACACCGGGTGGTCAGCCGTAGGCGTGAATGTGTAGAGGCCCATGTAGACGTCAGCCGCGTACAGGGTGCCGTCTTCAGCCACTTCCACGTCCATGAATGTGGGTGCGTCGAGACTGAAATCCAGGAAGCCGCACAGGTTTTCTTGCACGGTGCCGAAGATGGGGTCTTCCATGGTTGTGGGTGTGCCTTCGGCGTACAATGCGTAGGCCATCTCGGCGGGGGCGGCGCGGAAATCGGGGTGACGCATGTCAAGTTGCCACAGGCCGCCGTGGTAACTGCTGAAGGTCAGGATACCGTCATGGCTGAACCGGGGGTTGTGGAGACTGTAACGGATACCGTCGGCTCCGTGGCCGCCCGGGTTCTCCCAGTCGCCGACGTGCTCCAGAATCGCCGATTCGGCGAGGTCGTCTCCAGTCGTGCCCCAGAGGTGGCTCGCATCCAGGACCCACACGTGGCTGGGTAGGTCCAACCAGTCTTCGCTGGAGAGAACAATGATTGCCTTCTTCTCGTCGGGGAAGAACGTCACGTCGCTGGTGTGGAGGTAGTAATCGTTCTCGAGGTCGTCCCGGTCTGGGATGTCCCAGGTACCGATATTGACTGGTTCCTCAGGGTTGGTCAGGTCCCATAGTTGGTATGCGCTGAAACCATTGGCAGCCAGGCCCCACACGGTACCCCACGGTGTGTCGCGGACGTACATGTCGTGGCCAACTTCCACCTTGGCACCCGTGGAGACAAGGCTGGCCGGGAGGGTTTCGTCGCCGCGGTCGATCCGGTAGACTTCACCCCACACGAATGCGTAGTCGGTGCCGTTCACGTTGTGGACGGCCACGGCGTGTTCGCCCGGGAGTCCCGTGGATTGACCGGCGCCCGTAGTCGGGTCGCCCCCGCGCGCATCGCCCGTGCTGGGTCCGGCGCTGGTAATCCCGTCCACGATGACGGGGTTGGCTTTGTCGCTGGCGTCAATGAGGTAGGTCTTGAAGGCCGCCCCCAGGACGTTGGCGTGGCCGAAGCAAGTGAC
This sequence comes from Thermoplasmatota archaeon, assembly GCA_041622975.1. GTDB lineage: Archaea > Thermoplasmatota > E2 > JACPAO01 > JAHFTW01 > JBFJXH01. Next base: position 3,204 of record JBFJXU010000005.1, on the reverse strand, counting down.
GGTCTCCGTGGTAAGGACCACGAAGTTGCCATCAGGCGTCGCCTCCATGGAGCGGTCGCCGCCCACGGCACCGGGTACATTGACGCGACCCGTGAATTGGGGTGCGTGGGGGTCACTGAGATCCCAGATGGCAACCCCGCCATTAACGCCGGCCGCGTTGGCGCCGTACACGGCACCGAAGAGGTAACCGGCTTGGATATCGAGTGCGTGCAGGCCGGCGATCTGGTATTCGTCTTGCAGCAAGGGGTCGCGGGCGGCGAAGTCGTAGTGCCAGAGGAACTTGTGGCTCTCTACGTCCGTGTGGTCGTGGCCTGCTTCGAATGCCATGGGGTCTTCCGGCATCTCGTAGCGGACCGCTTCGCCCCATTTCTTGGCGGCATCCTGGTCGTCGCCGTCGGCATCGTCGCCGATGCATCCGGCCACGGCAGTCGTAATGAGAAGCATGGACACGAGCCATCGCTGCATGAATGCGCCTGACTGGAACGGCGTTATGGGGATTGTGGTGCTCGTACCCTGATACGGCCTATTCCGGCGGTTGGACCACGTTGTACGGGTTGCCGTCCACATCGCGCAGAATCGCGCTGATACCCCACGGCATGGATTCGGGTTCAGTGACGTTCTCTACTCCGCAGGATTTTGCGTGATCGACGAAGGCGGCGCAGTCGTCCACATGCAAGATGACCATGGGGCCGTCTCCAGCCTTGGGGATGGTCCCGTCTGGGCTGGGCATGGGTGGCATGAGGACCAATTCCAGGTCGCTGCCCGGGAGCCGGACGGTAAGCCAGCGTGTTTCGTGGCCCTCCCAATCGAAAATTTGGTCGTTAGCGACTTCGGCGCCCAGGACGCGTTGATACCAATCGAGGGCCTTGGCCTGGTCGTTGATGATGACTGTCAAGTGCGTGACTTTGGTGGAGGCAAGTGTGGCTGTTTCGGCCATGGCTCGGCAAAGGCCTGTCATTCTTGGCCGTTGGCCTGACTCCTGAGCGGAACTACGTGCCACCGCGACAGCCGCTAGCCGAGGGTCGCGACGACCGCGTCCACGAATCGGTCCGCTGCGGCGCCGTCGGCGTACCGGATGTATAACTCGGGTTCAATGAGTTCCAGTTCCATGAGGTGGAAGCGACCTTCAATGACCACGCCATCTACTCGTGCGTACACTGCCTCGGGTACATCGGCCACTAGTGCATCAGCGGCCCTGCGAGTTTCGTTCGTGGGCGTCGCCGCGACCGTCACGCCCCCGTGCTCTTCCTGCACGCGGATGTCGCCTTTCGCCGGGCGCTTGAGAATCGCGTGACTGTACTGCCCCGCGAAGTAGAACAGGGACCATTCGCCCTCGTCGATTTCCTGCAACAGTGGCTGCACCAGCACTTCGCCCTGCGGCAGCCCCGACGCCGCGGGAATCCAAGCGTTGCCGGCCGCGTCAAATGTCCGGGTCCCCTTGGCATCCACCACGACGAGCCCGGTTGCACCCGCTCCGATTACCGGCTTGGCGACGGCGGCCGACCAATCATGGGTCTTCATGATGGCCTGCACCTCCGTCGCGTCAAACGAGCCAATGACCTGCGTCGGTACGATGCGATGGCCGCGATCCGCCAATTCTGTCAGGTACTTCTTGTCCAAGTTCCAGCGCATCAATGCCACTGGATTGACAACCGGCGTGCCCGCTTGCTCCAAATCGTCGAGCCACGCTGCGAATTCCTCGCGATGCTCCGTGTAATCCCATGGGGTACGGATGACTACTGGTACCGCGGATGGTTCAATGTCTTGCCAGGGCATAGGTCGTGCCTCGTAGCCCCGTTGGGCGAAAGCCGCAACAAGGGGCACATCGTCATGGAACAAATTGGCCAAGGCTGGGCACGTGGCCAGGATGATGGGCTTCATCCAGGCAGGACTAGACCAATTCCACGACCGTGGGCGGCTGAATCACGTTGAATGCGTTACCGTCAGGGTCCTGCACGAAGGCGCTGGTGCCCCATGCGTGCTTCTCGGCATCCGTCGCGTCGGCGCCCTGCTCCCTGGCATGTGCGATGAAGCGCTCACAATGCTTCACATCCAACACCATCACCGGGGCCTCGCCGGGCTGGGCGCGGCCTTCCTCGGCTTGGGCCAAGGCAATCTGCAGGTTGTCCTCGGGCAACCGGACCGTCAAGATACGGTGGGGGCTGCCGCCATTGTCCACGGTTTGGTCCACGACGACTTGGGCTCCCAAGACGCGTTGATACCAGTTCAGGGACGCATCCTGGTCAGATACGGGGATGGTGACATGGGTCACCTTGTCGGCAAACACGGGAATCGGGTCCATGGGACTGCCAAACACCAAGGGTTTCTGAAGGGGCCGGTCACCCCCTAAGAGGGCAATACCCCGCGCTCTCCAGGTGTAGTCCTCGGTTTTGGCCCCCCTGGAAGTGCGAGTTCTAGGAGAAGCGCAGTTGGCCGGACGCAGAGCATGGGTAGTTCATGCAGGATACGCCCCATGCCTCAACGTGCAGCGTTTGCGTGCCTAGGGTGTAGGCCACCGCGCGGCGCTCTTGATCCGCGTTGTAGTAGTGTTCGCACGCGGCCATGGTGCCCGGCCCCACGGTCAGCGGGATGGCCATTGGGACAACGTTGCCCAAACCATCGCCTCCCGGGGCTCCACGGGCGTTGCGGCAGGTTACTTCGTAGACCTTGGCCCCATTGGTATCAGGGCCCTCGTGCCACGTGAGGCGGATGGTTTCGGCGGCGTAGGCGCCATTCAACCACATGCGCGGCTCAAAGCTACCTCCCCGGTATTGCTGCCACGTGATGAAGCACTCGCCAAACTGACCTCCGGTCCCCTGTGTTGTGCAGGTTACCGTGCCCCGGTGTCCGTCGTGGTCAACGTCGGCGGAAACGGGCATAGCAATCAGCAAGACAAGCGTGGATGCAACGAATAATCGCATGCGCTTCAATCCGTGCAAGTTGGTTCAGGTTTGGGTCTGCCAGTGTTTCGCAGACAGCGCCGTCCGTGGGTATTGTCTGCATAGGTAGCACGCCGTGAGCCATGCCGCGGTATGCCTGTTGGGCGGGCGGTCCGCAGTTTCACGGCTCAGCCGCACGCCTTCCGGCGCCCTCGCTTACGCTCTGGTGTTGGTGGCCATGTGTCCGCCCTCCGACGCCTTGTGGCGTGGCTGGTCCGCCGCTTCGCGCCTCGCCCGCATGGTTCCTGTCGCCCGCGCTAGGCGC
>JBFJXU010000004.1:0-23517 GCA_041622975.1 Thermoplasmatota archaeon | reverse complement strand
GGCTCGACGGCCAGCATGGTTGGACCCATGGGTGCCAAGGCTCGGGTCTCTGGCATCCCATCGCTGCACACCAGGCTGGCAAGGCCCGCCTCATGAATGCGCGGCAACGTTTCGCGCACCAACTCGTGGTCGATTTTGTGCTCGGCGTGATTGAGCAACGTGCCAACGGCTCCCGCCGCGGCCACGGCCTCGACCGTCGTGTGCCCCGTTCCGCTGCCTGGGACTAGTCGGTCAACGTGCTGGGCATAGACGGCAACGCCTGGAAGGCCGGCCCGCCCCACGGATGCTAATTCCACCATCGGGGGCGCGAAGCCAATGGTGACGCCGGCGTCCTCGGCAGCCTTACTGCACGCCTCAGCCAGTTGCAACGCGCCACGGCCCGTGACTTGTTCATACACCTTGGCGTTCACGATGATGCGGGGTACCTGCACGACGAGGCACGATTCATGCGGGTCGAAAAGTGCTGCGCCGGGTGCGTGTGACGGGCCTGGCCGACCGGCAAGGCTTGAAGCAGGGGCCCGGTGGCCGGCCTGTGCAACGCTCCGGCGTACTACCCGCGGAACGCAGCCGCAAGCGACTCGTTCGCCTTCAATCCACGACGGATCCTCGCTTCGGCAAGCGCCCGGAAGACCGGACCGTTGAGGAGTTGCTGCAGTGTGGCGTAGTGCCTTTGGACAAGCCCTCTGGGCCCAGCAGTCACCAAGTGGCTGCCTGGCTTCGTGACGCCCTCGACGTCAAGGACGTAGGCCATGGGGGGACCCTGGACCCCAACGTGACGGGGGCTTTACCCGTCACAGTCAACGATGCCACCAAGGTCGTGCGTAGTCTGTTGACGAGCGGCAAAGAGTACATCGCGGTGGCCAGGCTGCACGAAGACGTAGCCGAGGAACGCATTCGCCAGGTGGCGGGGCAGTTCGTTGGCAAAATCAACCAGACACCGCCGGTTCGCTCTGCCGTCAAGCGACGCCCCCGTATTCGGCGGGTGTACTACTTGGACGTCCTCGAAGTGTCGGGTCGCGACGTGCTGTTCCGGGTGGGGTGCCAGGCTGGGACGTACATTCGAAATCTCTGTGTGGACCTGGCTCGAGCCGCCGGCACCCGGGGGCACATGCAGGAACTGCGCCGGACGAGGACCGGCCTCTTCACGGAATCGGATTTGGTGAGCCTGCACGACGTGGTGGACGCGCGTGCCTGGTGGCACGAAGACTCCTCGGATGACGCGGAAATGCGTCGATGTATCCAGCCCGTTGAGCGCGTCACCGCGCATCTTTCGAGTATCAGTATCCGAGACACTGCGGTGGATGCCATATGCCACGGGGCGCCGCTGGCAGTTACTGGCGTGGCACACCTCGACGCTGGCATGGAAGCAGGGGAACTGGTCGCTATTCAAACCCAGAAGGGCGAATTGGTGGCGTTGGCCGACGCTCAGATGACGAGTCGGCAGATCATGGACGCTGACAGTGGCATTGCAGCCACGCCCAATCGTGTCGTGATGCGAAAGGGCACCTACCCGAAGGCATGGAAGCGGCGCTAGTCCTCGATGGGGCAACAATCCGCGTGCTGGCGTGGCTGGCCGCTGGCCTCACGGGCCTGGCGGTCGCTTGGCGTCGCGGCCCTCGAACCGGCCGTGCCGTCGCCTTGCTGACGACGCCGGTCTGGCTTACGTTTTGGAATATCATGGCCAGTATCGAGGTCCTCGCCGACCCCAACAGCGTGCTGCGGGCGTTTAGCCAGATGCGTCTGAGTCGCCTGTTTTACAGGTCGATTCTCAGCGACTTTGGGTACCTAGGTGCTGGCGTGGTCCTGCTGGCCAGGCCTGGCGGCGCTCGTAACCTGGCGGCTTGGCTGCGCAACCACGGGTGGCCAACAGGTGGCCGAACGGAAACCGCCAGCATCCGCGTGGGTTTTCTCCTGTTTCCCCCGCTGATTGTGGTTGCGGCCATGACTAACTGGGTCCTGTATGGCCAACAGGCTTTGGTCAATGGAGATGAGACCAATGTCTGGGCCAACATGACTCCTTACCACGCGATCTTCATTAGTCTCGCCGCAGGGTTCACCGAGGAAATCCTGTATCGAGGCTTGATTCTCATGGCATTGACGCGGGTCGTCCCCACCTGGGTGGCCGTCGTCCTCCAGGCAGCATTCTTCGGCTTCGCCCACGCCGGGTATGGCACGTGGGCTCATGTAATCGGCCCCGCCTTGTTCGGCCTGTTCATGGGCTTCGTAGCCATGCGATGGGGCATCTGGGCGGCCATCGTGCTGCACGTTCTGGCGGACGTTGCCGCTTTCGGATTTGACGCCGCGGCCAACGAGGCGTGGTTCGGTACGCTTCTCACCGTTGCCCTTCTCACGAACCTCGCTTACGCGATTGGCGCAGGATTCCAATGGACGCTTGACCGTTGGAAGAGCCGCCCCAGCGCGTGATTCGGAGGCGTGTAGCGCCGAGGGGGAGATTCGAACTCCCGCGGGCAGAAGCCCACGAGCTTTCCAGGCTCGCGCCTTACCAGACTAGACTACCTCGGCAGAGGAGGCGCCCCTTCTGGGAGGCGCAAGCCGCGCCACACGGGGGCCCTATTAAACCGGTGCTGTGTGCCCGGGCCATGGCTTGGCTTTGGACCCTCATGAGGCCCTGGGCGATGATTATCCTGCGCATCGTTTTCCGCATCAAGGTAGTTGGTGCGCACTTTGTACCGAAGAAGGGGCCGGCCATTCTGGCAAGCAATCATCTGTCCGCCATTGACCACTTAGTGCTCCCGGCAGTCACGCGGCGAGTCATCATCAATATCAGCAAGGCCGAGCATTTTGAAAACCCGGTGAAGGCGTGGTTCTTCCGCCAGTGGGGTGTGATTCCACTCAAGCGCGGAACAGGTGACAACGCTGCGATTGAAACCGCCAAGGAGCAAATTCGTGCTGGGAACTTGTTCGCCATCTACCCGGAAGGGACGAGGAGCCTCGATGGCAATGTCCACAAAGGCCACACAGGCGTGGCTCGCCTGGCGCTTGAACTGAAGGTCCCCATCATCCCGGTCGCGATGGTGGGAACTTTCGAGGCCAAGCCCAAGGGTGGCAAACTACGATTGTTCACTCCGTGCGCCGCCGTCGTTGGCGAGCCCATGGTGTTTGAGGACCACTGGGGAAAGCAAGGGGACCGCGCCGTGTGCCGTGAGGTCACTGACCAAGTAATGCACAAACTGGCTGAGTTGGCCGGCAAGCCGTACATTGACGGGTATCAGCACAATCCCGAAGTGCCTGGGTACGACCGCGGCAGCAGTGCGAAGAACAAGGGTTCTGGCGCTGGCGAATCCGGGGACGACGCCAAGGACGGGGGCAAGCAGACGGTGCACGCCACGGCCTAACTGCGTACGAAGACATCTACCACTGCCGACTCGGCCTCGCCCCACGCGATGGGAATCTGCTTCCAAGAGTCGCTCACCAAGTCCCCGACGACATAGACGCCGGGAACCGGTTTGTTGTCACCGTCGAGCATGCGTCCATCGCGGTCGGTTCGCACGAAGCCATCGTCATCTGTGGCGCCGCCTAGAGCAATGGCCTGTTCGTTGTTCACTTTGTACCAACCCATACTAATCCAGGCCTTGTCGAATTCCTCGACGCGGCCATCAGAGAACTCGATGCCAAAATGGCCGTCTCGGATTCCTGTGAAGCCCGTTATTTCACCGGTGATGACAGGGATGTCGCGCGATTCCAGGCGTTTCTCAATGGCGTCCCAGTGGTCTTGGGTGTGCTCTTCTGCTTGCGGGTGGCCTAGGTTGCATGCCGCTACAATGGCGGTGTCTGCATTGAAGTTCTTCTTCAGACTGGCCGCAATGCCGGCGGCACTAGGGCCGCAACCAAGTACGGCTACTCGTTTGCCGTCCACGGTGTGGCCATCGCACAGCAAGCAATAGTCGGCCATGCCCTTGTTGGCGTAGGGTAGAATGGCTTCAATGTCGCGCTTGCGGAAGTCTCGGAGGCGTGGTTGCCCGTCAATGCACCCCGTGGCCAACACGACGGCCTTTGCCTTGTACGTCGCCGGGGTGTCCTTGTGCGTGGCTGTAATGGTGAAGAGGTCGCCGTCACGCTGGACGGTGGTCACCGCTGTATCCTCGTGGACCTCGACGAATGAACGGCCTTGCTCTTCCTCGAAGGCCTTGATGTCATCGTAACCGCGCGCCACGAGATCCCTGCCAGAAATCCCTGACGCACCTGGGATGTTGGCGACGCGAGGGCTCCAGTAGATGCGACTGAAGCGCCGTCCCTTGTCAAACAAGATAGCCTTACGAAACAGGAGGGCCGCCTTCCAAGCCGCATGCGCGCCTGCCGGGCCGCCGCCGATGATGGCGACGTCGTGGACCGTGGTCACGTGAACGTGACGCGTCGTTCCGATTATAGGGACTTGGCTGTGGATACTAGGCTGGCAAGGAGGTCGCTGGCGGCACTGAGCAGAGCCCCGACGCCGTTAGACAACAGCTTCAACGGGTTGGGGACGGCGTTGGGTACACCTGGCGTGGCCGGCGGCTCGGGGTAGGTGCCCACAGGAATTTCTCCCCCCGGAATGCTGATGTCGTGTTGCGGCACCAATTCGATGACATCAGTCGGTAACGGCTCCGGGATGGGCACGGGTGCGTTGGGTACGTCAATGGGGGGAATGTGTTGCCCTGGTCGGGGCAAGGGAGGTAGCCACGGGTCTCCTAAGTCCAGGAGTGCTTCCTCGTCGGGGTCGGCGGCGTGGTCGCTGTCCCACATGTAGCCCGTGGCCCCCTTGGGTAGGATGCTGAAGTCGGTGTAGTTACCGTCGTGGTCTCGGTACGTGTCGCCGAGGCCGGCGCCATCGTAGAGGAATCCGTGGAGGCCGAGGTTCGTGCTGAACGTGCATTCCACGTTCTTCTGGAAGGACCCATCCGCGCAGTCGGGTCGAGGTTGGCTGCCACCGTTGGTGCCCAGTCCGCCGGCCGTGTATGTGTCCATGCCCGAGAGGTCCACTAGGGTGCCAATGCCCATGGCGGCTCCGCCGCCGTTAACGCCCAGGGACCCACCCGTGTACGTGTCGTCGCCGGCGCCGTCGAACAGGTGCCCGATGCCGACTGCGGTTCCGCCACCGTTAACGCCGTCGTCGCCGCTCACGTACACGTCGTTGCCGCCTCGGTCAATGAGTAGGCCCACTGCGTGCGTGTGGGCTCCGCCATTGGTGGCCCTGTGGTCTGCGTAGTAGTAGTCGTCGCCCGCTCGGTCATACAGGAAGCCGGCGCTGAAGCGGTAACCACCGCCGTTGATGCCTTTAAGTACGCCGTTGTAGGAGTCGTCGCCGTCTCGGTCGTACAGGAAGCCGACCGCTTCGGCGTCGGCCCCTCCGTTGGCTCCGAGGCCGAATCCATCGTAGAAGTCGTGGCCGCCCAAGTCGATGAGTGCACCGACGCCTTGTGATTGGCCCCCGCCGTTGACGCCGCCTGTCACGTAGCCGGTCGGGCCTTGGTACGTGCTGTCTCCTTCTTGGTCAATGAGGGCACCGACGCCGGTGCGGCCACCGCCGTTTGTGCCGCCGTGGCGTGCTGTGTAAACGTCGCTGCCGGGGCCAAGGTCGACGAGTAATCCGTGGCCGCCGATGGTGCCGCCGCCGTTCACGCCATGCGTGGTGCCGATGTAGGTGTCCCGGCCGCCGCCGTCAACGAGCAGGCCGAGGCCGGTGTATGCGCCGCCGTTTTTGCCGCAACCGCCGCCGCCCGTCAGTTGATCGTAGCGGTCGTCCCCGCCTACGTCCAGTAGGTATCCGACGGGGATGCGGTCGAGCGGACCGGTCGGTACGCAGCCAGGCCAAGGACTCCGCGCGCCGCCCGCGTTGTTGTAGTATTGGTCGTCGCCGCCCAAGTCGATGGTGACCCAGGCGTCTCGGTGATGGTTGGTGTTGTGGCCGCCGATATCGATGACGAGCACCGGCCCGAGGTCGAGCGTGAGTGTATGCTTGTTGAAGTCCCAGTGGCTGGGTAGCGTATCTAGCGCCACTTGAGTTGCTTCCATCAATGTCTCGTGGGCGCCAATGATGAGGCCTTGGTCGAGCCCCTTGGGTGCGCTTGCTGTGTCGAGTGGTGTTTCCACGTTGGCCCAGGCGGCCTGCACGGCATCATATGCGGCGTTGTATGCGTCAATCACATCCATGAGTGCCGCTTGGGCACCGGGGGGCAGTGCATCGAGCGCCTTTGCGTCGGCGGGCGGCTCGCCGTAGCGAGTCATGAGACCGTTGATCGCCTGGCCGAGGCTGTCTGAAGGCGTCACGGGAACGTCCTTTACCTCGGTGCCGAAGGTGGTTGCCTGCCACGCAAAGAGGCCACGAGCCGCTGCGAATGGGTCTTCCCCGATGGTGCGAGCAAAAGCGAGGTTGTTCCGCTCCTGTTGTAAGAGCGCTTCCAAGCCAGTTCCCTGGAAGGCAGATTGCTGCGCCGCCAGGACGCCGTCCACCGTGTCCTCGATGGGCACGGGAGCGGTGACAAGGGAGAGGATGACGGCAATGGTCCACCCACCGGGGTTCATCACCTTGTGCCGTGTACTTGGGGGTACTTGAGGATTATCCTCTTGCTGACTGGAAAGATAGCTTCACCTGGACCGACAAAGGTATTGAACCCGGCGGTAGTGGCATCCCTGCGGTTGGTGGACGCGTCAGGCACCGGGGCGAGGGATGCCTGCGCAAAGCTGGTCGCGTGAACCTACCACCACGGCCCTGGCCCGCGCGCGGGCCGCCTCCAATGGTGTCGTCCCCGCGGTGCCCTTGGGGGTCCTCTACCGACCTACTTCCGCACCACGTCAGTAAAGGCCATCTTGCCGTTGATGCGGTGCACCTTCACTTGGACGGTTTGACCCACGCCCACGTTGGGCACGAAGAACGTGAAGCCCTCGTAGTTGGCGACACCGTCACCCTGCTTTCCTTGGCTGCGCACGGTGACTTCGTAGACGCCTCCTTCCTTGACGGCGGCTTCAGGGCGACGCGCCTTCCGGGTCTTGATGGGCTGGTGGGCACCGCACGCTTCGCACTTGAGAAGCGCCGTGCGGCCGTCCTTCTCCAAGTGGGTGTCGGGGCTGCCACATTCGCTACATTGCACGTATGTTGCCACGTAGTCCTCAAGTCGCTGGGACATGTTGTTGTCGGTGACGCGGCCCGTGAAGACGATGCGGTCGCCGTCAATGTTCCCGGCTGTACCGAGTTGGCTGACGAGGAACTTGAACAGGTGTGCTTCGTCGCGGCGAACTGAGTTGAGGATTTCCCGGAAGTTACGCAGAATCGTCATGCGGCCTTCCACGATGAGGTCCGCGTCCGGCAAGCTCCATCGCTCCTGGTTGCCCACATTCTCCGGCAGGGTAGCACGGGCCTTGGCGAGCAGGGCTTCGTAGTCGTTCAATTCCGTCATGGCGGCGGCGACGGAGGCGTGCTATATGAGGGTGGTCAGGTGTTCCCGGGTAGTTTGGCTACGCGATGATGGTGGCCCGTTTGCGGTGCCGGACCTGGGATGCCGCGATGAAGCCCACAAACAAGGGACCTGGCTCGTCGGGTCGGCTATTGAACTCGGGGTGGAACTGGCTGCCGATGAAGAACGGGTGGACGTCCTGGGGCAGCTCCATCATTTCCATGATGGGTCTGTCGGGCATCCGACCGCTAAACACCAGTCCGCCGGCTTCCAGGCGCTCAATGTACTCGGGGTTCATCTCGTAGCGGTGGCGGTGCCGCTCGCGGATTTCCTTGGAGCCATACAATTCCCGGGCGAGGCTACCGTCGGTGGTGTGGCATGTGTAGTTGCCCAAGCGCATCGTGCCGCCGAGTTCCTTGATTTCGTACTGTTCGGGCAGGATGCAGATGACTGGGTCTTTGGTGTCGCGGTCCAGTTCCTGACTGTTGGCGCCCTGGATGCCGCACTGATTTCGAGCATACTCGATGCAGGCAATCTGGAAGCCCAGACAAATGCCCAGGAAGGGCACCTTGTTCTCTCGCGCGTACCGGACCGCGTCGATCTTGCCTTCGCAGCCTCGAGACCCGAAACCTGGGCCAACCAAGAGGCCGTCTGCATTGCGGACGGTGGCCATGGCCGCCTCATCGCCGGCTTCTAGGTCTTCACCCTCCACCCATTCAATCTGGACGCGGGTGCCCATGCTGGCGCCGGCGTGTCGGAGTGCTTCACTAATGGAGAGGTAACTGTCGGCGAGGTTGGTGTACTTTCCCACGAAGGCAATCGTGACCTCGTCGGGTGCTGCTACTAGGTTGTCGGCAAGGCGCTTCCATGCGGTCAGGTCTCCGGAGCCATGGGGCAGGCCCAGGCGGTCGAGGACGAGGCGGTCTACTCCCTGGTCGGCCAGAATGAGGGGGACCTCGTAGATGCTGCGGGCATCATGGGCGGAGACGACTGCCTCTTCCTTGACGTCGCAGAAGAGAGCCAGTTTCTCGCGGATTTCGTCTTGGAGTGGCTCCTTGGAGCGGCAGACAATCATGTCGGGGTCGATGCCGTCTGCTTTCAGGTCGCGGACCGTGTGCTGGGTAGGCTTGGTCTTCTGTTCGCCAACACCACCCATGACGGGTACGAGGCTGCAATGCACGAACATGCAATTCTCGTCGCCTACGTCGCGGTGCAATTGACGGACCGCTTCCGTGAATGGCGCGGATTCAATGTCGCCGACTGTGCCGCCCACTTCAACGAGGCAGACATCGGCGCCGCTTTCTTCGCCCACGCGCTGAATCCACTCCTTGATCTCCGTGGTAATGTGTGGGACAATCTGGACGGTCTTGCCGAGATAATCGCCGCGTCGTTCCTTCTCGATGACGCTGCGGTAGACCTTGCCCGTGGTGATGTTGTTGTCGCGGGCCAAGTGCACGCCGAGGAACCGTTCATAGTTCCCAAGGTCCAAGTCCACTTCGCCGCCGTCGTCCAGGACGTAGACTTCGCCGTGTTCGAACGGGTTCATGGTCCCGGCGTCGATGTTCAGGTATGGGTCAATCTTCACGGCGGTGACGGACACCCCGTGACTCAACAGCAGGCGCCCGATGCTACTAGTGGTGATTCCTTTGCCTAGGCCACTAAGGACGCCCCCCGTGACGACGATGTACTTCGTGCTCAACGGGGACCGAACCAGGAGGACCTGTGGTTTAACAGTTCCCTGCTGCTGGGGTCGCCACGCTTAACCCACAGGCCCCACTCCAACCGGCGTGCCCATCGAACGCCTCCTGTTCAAGACATTCGAGGCTCGCCGCTACCAGGATCAGCCTGCCCAAAACCAGCAGATCCGCGTCGACCACAACTCCAACCTTTCCATGGTTCGCCTCGTGGATCCGACTCACTTCGACGTAGAGTTCGCCTACACGACAAGTTACGGCGCCATGGGCGTCATTAAGGTCGAGGGAAGCCTACGCTTTGCCGGCGACGCTGCCGAGGCCGCTGCGGATGAATGGGGCAAAACGCGCAACCTTCCGCCACAAGTTGCGCAAGAGGTCCATGGCGCGATTTTGAGCGCGTGCGTGCCGGAAGCAGTAGGTCTGGCTAAGGGCATCCGCATGCCCCCGCCGATTCCATTGCCGCAGGTCCGATTTGACCAACAAGCAAAGGCCCCAGAACAACCTGGCCCGGACGCAGCATAGCGTCGCGCTTCTCTCCTTACCCGACACTGGCGTATCCAAGGGCTTAACAAAGGCGTCAGAGTTGGATTGCCTAGGGACCTACATGGCCGAAACCTACGAGCGCAGGACCGTCAGGACGGTCCGGCGCATGAACACGGATGAACTGAAGAGCAACATCACCGGCATCGCCGCCGAAATCAACCGCGCCCGTGAGGCTGCTGACCGCGAAGCACAAGCACTGCAAGAGATTCGCGGCATGCTCAACGTGGACACGTTGGACAACCTTCTGTCCATGATTGATGCGTTGGAAACGCGCATTGAAGAAATCGAGAGCGAAGCCAACGAAGCACGGGATTCCCACGAATCCATGCAGAGTGACCTGGACCGTGAGCAGGACCGCCTGCGCAAGCTCTGGGACGCCTACAAGACTCAGGAAGACGAACTCAACCGCCTCAAGCGCGACTACCCCCTCATGGAGGAGAAGCTCTTCGAGCGCGAGCGCACAATCGAAACCCTGCGCCGCCAAATCAACGAACTGGAGCCCCTCAAGCGCGTCAAGAGCGAATACGAGGAACTCATCGAGGAGCACGAAACCCTGCAGAAGGAAGCTGCCAAGATGGACGAGGAACTGGAAATGGCCACCAAGGCCATCAAGGACCTCGAAGCCGAAGTTGAAGAAGCCAAGGCGGACAGCAACCTGCGCCAGGAGAACATGGAACTCCAGGCTACACTCGATGAGGAACGCGAACGCCTCGCCAAACTCTACCGGGTCTACGAAGACCAACAGACAGACATCGAAGAACTCGAAGGACGTCTCGGCGAATGGGAATCGTGGATGAAGCGCATGCGCCCCCACTTCCAAGCCATGTGCGAGGCGCCCGGCTCGGCACCCCAGTAATCCGGCGGCCCGGCTCACCTTTCCTTCCTTTCCCTACCTCTTCCCCAAATTCTCCTAACTGCGTCGCTCCGTCCGTTTTGTTTGTGGACGGATCGATGGGCTCACATGCGCTGAAACTCAGGGCTACCTGAAAGGCACCGAGGCGCCGTGGCGCCAAACCTGCAACCGGGGCAAGTTGGAGCCCCCCGGGCGGCACTGGCCTTGGGACAAGGCCGACAAAACGTCGTCCACATCGCGGCAAGATACCTGCATCTCGGTCCAGGCAGTACCGATGTCGGTAATCCAGTGGGCATCGCTGCCGCCAGTCCCGGCTAACCCAACCTCGGCGACGAAGGCCTCGGTGCGTTCTTGGGCCGCGCGTCGCTCCCTGGCGTTGCGGGCTTCCGCGACAGCCAGGCGCTCGGCCAAGGAACGTAGATTGTCTCCGATTCCCGTGCGACGTAGCGGGTGGCTAGGGATAGCTACGCCTCCCGCCGCGTGGATTCGCTTGATGGTGCGAAGCATTGGTTGCTCGGGTTCGGGGGCCTCCTCAATGCCCAGCGCGAGCAAATGACCGTCCCGGGTACTCACTTCCACGCCTGGTACAATGAGTAGCCCGGTTTCCCGAGATGCGTCCCGAATCTCAGCATGCCCTGCCACAGTGTCGTGGTCCGTCACGGCGAAGCCGTCCAACCCGGCCGACTTGGCCGCGTTAGCCAACTCGAGGACGGTACCCTTGGCGTCGCGGCTGTGGCGTGTGTGAACGTGCAGGTCCAGCCTCATCGGATCTTGGCACCAGCAGGCAGTGGTCGGTGCGGCATGAGAATGCTGACCGCGTCCCCGGTGTCTGCGGCCAGGATCATCCCCTGGGATTCCACGCCGCGGAGTTTGGCGGGCTTGAGGTTGGCAACGAATGCCACCGTCTTACCGAGTAATTCCTCGGCTTCGTAATGTGACTTGAGGCCGGCCACAACTTGGCGTTCACCGAGATCGCCTGCGTCGAGACGCAGGACGTACAGCTTGTCGGCCTTGGGATGCGCTTCGACGCTTGTCACCACGGCGAGGCGCAGTTGCACCTTGGCGAAGTGGTCGATGTCGACCATGTCTTCTTCCTTGATGACGACTGAGCCGTTCTTGGCCCCATCCGCCGGCTTGGCTTGGGGAATGTCCTTGGCTTCCAGCTTGGCAAACAAGGCTTGGGGGCGCTCCAGGGGGCCTGGCGTGAGCACGCCGGCGTCTTCCCACGGTGTGTCCTCGGGCGCGCCTTGGCCAAGCATGGAACGAATGCGGGCACTACTCGATGGCAGGAAGGGTGCCATGAAGATGCTCAATGCGTTGACGACGCGGCACAATTCATACAGTGCTTGTCGGCCAGCGGCTTCGTCTTGTTTCAGGAGTTTCCAAGGGGCTACTTGTTGCATGAATTGGTTCCCCCAGCCCGCGAATTCCAGGAGGCGGCGCATGGCTTTCTTGAGGCGCACGGCGTCCAAGTGTCCGGCCATGTCATCCCTGCAGGATTCGATGGCCGCTGTGACATCAGCCGCCAGCGATCCGCCCGGCGCGTCAGGAATTTCCCCGAGATTCTTGTGGGTGAAACTGAGGACCCTGTGCACTAGGTTGCCGATGGTGCCTACCAGTTCGTCATTTACCTTGGCTAGGAAATCGTCCCAGGTCCAGTCGGCGTCCCGTTGTTCGGGCATGTTCACCGCTAGGTAGTACCGGACGGCATCCGCCTCAAAACGGTCAAGGATGTCATGGACCCAGATGCCGACGCCGCGGGATTTACTGAACTGTTCACCTCCGAGGTTCAGGAATTCGTTGGCGGGAACGTCAAAGGGCAGGGTCAAAGCCGGTTCGTCACGGTTTGCGCGGGCTTTGTTGTAGGCGAGGAGGATGCCTGGCCAGATGATGGTGTGGAATGGGATGTTGTCCTTGCCGAGGAAGTAGTACGCCTTCGTTTCCGGGTTGAGCCACCAGTTCTGCCACGCGTCAGTGTCTGCCGCTGGCGGCGCTCCGTTGGGCGTGTGGGCGCCAGGTAGGATGCCTTTCCAGTCATCGCGCGCGGATCGGTCGGCCCATTCGATGGCGGCAGTGAGGTAGCCGCAAACTGCTTCGAACCACACGTAGATGCGCTTAGACTCGGCCTCTTTCCCGCCTACATCTTCGGGGATTGGGATGCCCCATGTCAGGTCGCGGGTGATGGCGCGGTCTTGGAGGCCTTCGCGCAACCAGTTCTCGGTGAAGTTGATGGTATTGGGTCGCCAGTGCTGCTTGTTTGCTGCAACATAGGCTTCGAGGTCCTCTTGCAGGCGGCTCAAAAGGAAGAACCAGTGGTCCGTGTCCTTGAATTCAATGGCAGCATCGGGGTTGAGTTTGCTGCGTGGGTCGACAAGTTCAACGGGGTCGAGCGTCTTGCCACAGGCGTCACATTGGTCCCCGCGGGCTCCGCCCGCTTCACAATGGGGGCATGTGCCCTCCACGTAGCGGTCCGGAAGGAATCGGCCTGCCACCGGGTCAAACGGCGCCTTCTGCGTCCGTTTCTCAATGAATCCGGCTGCAAGCAGGCTTCTGAAAATGTCCTGGACGTGCTCGCGGTGGTTAGGGGTCGTGGTCTTGGTGAAGCAATCGAATCCGATGTCCAGGCGCTCCAGGGCGCGGACATGTTCCTCGTGGTAGCGGTCTACGACCACGGAGGGATCCACGCCTTCCCCTTCTGCCTTGAGCATGATGGGCGTGCCGTGACAGTCGCTTCCGCTGACCATGAGGACGTCATCGCCCGCCATCCGCTTGTACCGGCGGAAAATGTCCGGGGGTAGGAGGCTACCTGCGACGTGTCCTAGGTGTAGGGGTCCGTTGGCATAGGGCCAGGCGACGCCAATGAAGGTGGGCACGGCGCCCGGCACAGCCCGACCCCTTAAGGGTGTCACCAGTAGCCGCGACGGTAGCCTGTCCAGGCTATCCACACGACAACGACCACTCCGCCAGCCACGAGCAAGGTGGTGCGGTTGACTGGGACGTTGAAGCCAGGGCCGGGGTCGTCCTGCTCGGGCGTCTCCTGTACGGTGACGACGCTACTGGTGTTGTTGACACGACCAAGGTCGTCCATGACGGTCAACGTGATGCGGTAACTGGCGGGCTCTGGGAACACGTAGGAACTGACTACACCGTTGCTGCTTAGGCTGCCGTCGCCCCACGTCCAGCGGTATGCTAGGTCCCCGGCATGGCTGGTGCTTGTGCCGGCGTCCACGGCAACGCGTAGTCCATCCACTTGGTACGTGAATCGAGCAAGCGGCTTCGGCGTCGGGTCGGGTCCGGGCGCGGGCGGTTCCACATCTTGGCCGCCAATGGTGATGGTGCGGGTGAACGTGGCTTCCAGGCCGTCTTGGTCAATGACGCGCAGCAAAACGGTGTACTTGCCAGGGGCAAACCCATGCGTGGCAACTGCACCTTCGTCGAAGGGACTACCGTCGCCCCAGTCCCATTGGTGGCGCAGGGGGCCATCATCGTGACTCCATGAACCATTCACGCTGACTGTGGTGCCGTTGACTGTGTAGCCAAACCAAGCGGTGGGGTCACGCGGCTCCGGGGGCTCCGTGGGGTCGGGCCTGGGCGGCACCGAGCCATCGGGAAGCGGGGGGGTGACCGTGACAATTTGACGTAGGAGGAAGTTCCAGCGTGCATCCAGGAAGCCTCCGAAAAGGTGGGCGCTGCTGCCTGTCCACACAGCAGGGACTTCCCAGCGTGGGCTGGGGAGTCGGGCCTCCATTTCGCGGACGGTAAAGTTGGTGGGGTCGAAGCGGTCGATGCTTCGTTTGGTACCACTGTCGTCGGCGCCGCCAAGAATCCATGCGTATTGGCCGTCCCAGAACGCTGCGGGGCTGGAACGAGAGGCGGTCATGCCGATGGGCAACTTCTCCACGCCTCCATCTGGGCCAGGGGTAAACGCGATGATGTCGGTACTGCGAGCCGCATCTGTTCGACCGCCGAAAATGTAGGCCGTGCCGGATTCGTCGTCCCACACGGCGCTGGTCCCGCAGCGCGGCTCCGGTAGGTCTTGGCTAATGCGTTCAACCGTGTCAGGGCCGGGGGTAAATCGGTATATCGCAGCGCTCCGCACGAGCGTGCAGCCACCAAACAAGTACACGTCCTCGCCAGTCCACACAGCGCTGCTGTACGCGATGGGCGGCAGGCGAGCGGCTAGCCGGGTGAGGCGCTCGGTGGCGGGGTCGAAGCGAAGGATTTCGCCTAGGAATGTGTCGTTGTCCACGCCGCCAAACAGGTACGTGTAGCCGTTTGCGTGGACGGCGGGGAAATAACTACGTGGGGTCGGTAAGCGTGCATCCGCGGTGTGGATGGCTCCCGTGAACGGGTCAAATCGTTGGATTTGGTCGCAGTACTGGGCACAGCCAGTCCCGCCAAACAGGTGAACAAAACGACCGTCGAACGCGGCCCCCGCATTGGCAATTGGGATGGGTAGTTCCGTCTCCTCCAAGTGGAGTTGCTGGGCCCCCGCCAGGGGTGCCAGAAGGAGGGCGAGGACTACCACCCGGCGTAGTCGCACGGTGGGCCACGCCCTATTGGGCGTGTCAAGGTTACGCATGGGACCGGGTGACCGGTCGCGCGTCATCCTTGCTCTTCCAGCCACTTCTCGGCGTCGATGGCCGCCTTGCAGCCACTACCGGCCGCGGTAATGGCCTGACGGTAGCGGTGATCGAAAACGTCGCCGGCCACGAACACGCCTGGCACGTTGGTGCGTGTCTGGTTGGCGCCTTCCGGGACAATGTAGCCCGATTCGTCCAGGTGGAGTTGGTCGTGGAACAGCGACGTGCTGGGCTTATGCCCGATGGCCACAAAGAATCCGTCACACTCCAATTCCTTGACTTCACCGTCGCTGGCTTCGGGGTCCTCCATGTCCTTGATGTTCTCGGTGGGCGCGCCATCTGGATGGGTGGCCACGCGTACGCCCTTGACGTTGTCTTCACCGAGGACATCGATGACTTCGCTGTTCCAGATGATGTCAATCTTGTCGTGCTCCTTGACGCGACGCTGCATGATTTTGGAGGCACGGAACTCGTCGCGCCGATGAATGACGGTAACCTTGGTGGCGTACTTGGTGAGGAACAATGCTTCTTCCATGGCCGTGTCGCCGCCGCCCACGACGACCACGTGTTTGTCCTTGAAGAAGAAGCCATCACAGGTCGCACAGGCGCTCACGCCTCGGCCCATGAGGCGCTTCTCTGAATCTAGGCCAAGCCACTTGGCACTACTGCCAGTAGCCACGATGACAGTTCGGGCCTCGTATGCTTGCTTGCTGGTGCGGACGACGTGGGGGTCTCCCTTGGCGCTGGTGAAATCCACTTCCGTGGCATCCTCGTCGACGAACTTGGCGCCGAAGCGCTCCGCTTGCTTGCGCAGGTCGTCCATCATCTCGGGGCCGGTCACACCCTCGGGGTAGCCGGGAAAGTTCTCCACGTCGCTCGTCAGCATGAGTTGACCGCCTGCTTCGAAGCCGGCAATCACCATGGTGTCCAGAAAGGCTCGGCTCGCGTAAAGGGCGGCGGTGCAGCCTGCTGGGCCGCTACCGATAATCACCACATCGTGCACGGGGCCGGCGAGCCGGGCCGCCTTCTTGGGGGTATGGGTTCAGGAATAGGCGGCGACCGCACCGGCTGCGTCCAGCAAGCCGTAACCGTATGCGTTGTCGTGAGGGGTACGCTGGCCTGCCACGGGGTCCGCGGCGTTGACGAGTGCTGCCTTGACTTCGCGGACACCGGCTCGGTCTGTGATGCGGGCTTTTCCTTCAAGCATGAGGGCCACGGCGGCGGTCACGAACGGCGTCGCCTGGCTTGTGCCACTGGCGGTGAGGTATACG
Organism: Thermoplasmatota archaeon; assembly: GCA_041622975.1. Classification (GTDB taxonomy): domain Archaea; phylum Thermoplasmatota; class E2; order JACPAO01; family JAHFTW01; genus JBFJXH01. The sequence goes on along the minus strand of JBFJXU010000004.1, from coordinate 7,182 downwards.
CCGCCTTCGCCTGCGCCAAGGATTGAAACGCCCGGGGCTACCAGTTCTGGCTTCTTGTTGGGGTCACAGCGGCCCGTGGGGCTCCCGATGATCGGTGTGGCCCGGCATTGACCGTTGGCCCCGCGGCTGCTGAACGGCGCCACGTCGAGGTCCTCGTCCACGGCACCCACCGCGATAACATCGGGCACATCACCGGGCACGGTTACGTCGCTGTGGCGCTGGTTCTCGGGGGCCCCAGGGCCTCCATTTCCTGCGGCGGCAATCACCACGATGCCTCGGTCGATGGCTCGTTCCACGGCTGCTCGAAGTGCATCATCATCGAATGACAGCACTGCGTTGCGGCCCCCCAGGCTTAGGCTGAGGACCTGGGCCCGATTCTGGATGGCCCAATCAATCGCGTCCCGGATGGCTTGGCCGTCACAGTCGTTGTTCTTGCAGACACGAGCAACCATGAGGTCAACGTGGTTGGCGCCGCCCTTGAGGCTGATGCCACCGTAGAGCAGCTTGTCCGTGAAGGAAGAGCCGCGACTGGTGAGAATGCTAGCCACGTGACTGCCGTGGCCCGTCTCGTCATCATGGGCCGCATCCACGCCTGCTGTGCCGTCAATGAAGTCGCGGAAAGCCACGAGGCGACCATTGGCATCATCATCGTCAATGAGGTGGGCAAAAGCGGGATGGGATGTGTCGATGCCACTGTCTAGGATGGCTACTCGAACCCCGGCGCCAGTACCCAATTCCCGTAGTTTCGTGGCTTCATACGCCCATTCACTGCGGGTCTCAAAGCCATCCACGCAGCCGGCAAGTGCCACTGAGAAGAGCAGAGCCACCACGGCGAGGGCGCCGGCCTTCATCACAACCCCATCTTGAGGGCGATGTCGGCGACCAGAGGCATGCGGTAGCGCTCGCCAAGGAGAACCTTGAGGATACCCACGAGGACAAAGAACGCGTACACGGCGGTCCCGAGCATCCAGAGGCCGATGAGGATGCTGGCGGCGAAGTTGATGCTGCCCATGAAGAGCAGCAGCACGGTGAAGACGAAAATCCAAGCCAATTCCAGCAAGAAAAGCACCATGCCTTGACGGGCGTGGAACTGAATGAAGAGGCTGTCTCGCCGCAACAGGAGGGGCAGCAAGAACAGGACCGGCAAGTATCCGATGGCTCCAAGGGCTCGATCTGCCCCACTAATCTTCATCCAAGCCGCGCCACTCGGGGGGGCCATTTAACGCCATTGAACACTCAATTGGAGAGTAAGGCCCTCAACTCCGGCCCAAGAGGGCCACGATACAACGCGGTTGCCACTCGGTCATAGGGCGTGGATTCACGGTTTACAATGTGGACCTGGGCGCCGTGCGAGATGGCCACGTCCACCAGCCCGGCAGCGGGGTAAACCTGTAGACTTGTTCCCACGACGATGAGCCGCTCGGCCGCCTCGACCGCTTGGATGGCGCGTCCCACGGCGTTCACGGGCTCTCCGAAGAGGACAACGTCGGGCTTGAGGATCCCCCCGCACGCACATCGGGGTGCTTGCCCCTGATAGGCTTCAACCACCTCCTCCGTGGCGGTTCGCCGGCGGCACGACATGCAAATACAGTTGGCGCCGTTGCCGTGTATTTCGATGAGGCGGTCGGGTGGCGTCCCGGCCTTGCCGTGGAGGCCATCTACGTTCTGCGTGACGACGCTGTGCACGCGACCGGCTCGCGTTGCTTCGGCGATGACGTGGTGTGCTTCATTGGGTTCCGCGGCCAAATAATCCATTGCGGCAATGAGGCGCATTCTCTTCTCCCAGAATCCGGTCGGCTCGCTGAGAAACCGGCTGATGTGAAACTCCAGGGGGTCGAATTGCTCCCAAACGCCACCGGGGCTACGGAAATCAGGGATGCCGCTCTCCGTCGAGATGCCGGCTCCCGTGAAGACCACTGTGCGCGTCAATTGGCCGGTTCCCAGATTTCCACTCGGTTATCCTCCGGGTCCAGGACCCAGGCGAATCGGCCGATGCCCTCCATTTCTGGCCCTGGCTGGACTTGGGCGCCGAAATCCGTCAAGTGTTTGGTGAGGGCGGCCAGGTTGTCTGTCTTCAGGTTCATCATGCATGGTTGGTCTCCGTACGGCGCATCGTCGGGGGCGGTCTTGGCCATCCGTGGCACTGGGTCGCGGGCCTGCATGAAACCGAAGAGGGTCTGTCCCATGGGTGGCCCTTCGCCGCCGAAAACGTGCGCGAATGTGCCGTCCCCGAAGTCCTTGAAGTGGAGGTCGAAGGCGTCCTGGTACCATTGGGCCATGGTTGCAGGGTCGTCGGCGGCGAGGAACGCCCCCCCGACGCCAAATACGGTCATGCTTGGGCATGACGCGCCGGGTTTTTGGTTGGACCGGCCACTGCGGCCCCGTGCACGAGCGAGTCGCGTTCGAAGGTGAAGCAAGCCGTCACCTCGAGGCCGTTCGCGCCCGGTGCCTTGCCTACCCGGAGGCCCTCGAAGTGGAACAGTTTGGCTACCCGTGGTTCAAGGCGGGCAAGCGTCCCTTCGCCATCTTTGGATTGGTTAACCCGGACGATGCGAGCGTCGGTGCCTTGTCCTTCGCGGCAAGCAGGGACGACCAGGACGCCTTATGTCACCTGGATCCCAGGTTCCGCCCAACGCCCTACATGCACCAACACGGCTGGACCACGCTTGAACTGACGGGGACCGTGGATTGGGGCTTGATCGACGAGTTGCTCGAATCGGCGTATCGACGCGTGGCGCTCAAGCGGATGCTTACGACCTTGGATGGGGGTGGTTAGCGGGCCGCCACAGGCGCCGGCGCACCCAGGACTGCCAGGATACCCGCTCGGTACTCCGGGCTTTCGTGGAATGTCAAGTGGGCAGCGTCAGCTAGGACGTTGTACGTCGTCTTGGCTGAGGGGGCCGCCTCCGCCACGCGCCGAGAAAGCGTCTCTCCGGTCACATCGTCAGCGCGGCTAGCGGTGATGAGGATCTTGGCCGGCTTGGCGTCAGGGATGCGTCGGTCGGCGCGGATCATGGCGTCCGTGGCCGGGAATATGCGGGCAAACGAGCCCATGGCGAGCCGGCCTGTTCGTCCCATCTGCCCATCGGTGTCTTCGTACCACGAGCCAAAGTCGGGGTATGGAGATTCTAGAATCAGCGTATCCGCTTCGAGCCAGGGGCTGGCCACGGCGGCGGCGAACGCTCCGAGGCTGACACCGAAGACGTGCAGGGTTCCTTCCGGGGCACGGCGTCGGGCCTCATGGGTGGCGCAGATCACATCTTGGTAGAGGTATGTGGACCCGCCCTTCGAGCCGCCGTACTGGGTGAAGTCGAATGTGAGGACATTGAACCCTGCTTCCAGGAACTGATCTACCCATCCACTGACAATCCACCAATGCTGGGCGTAGCGCTTGTCTGGGTGGCATAGCACGACTGTCCCGGCGGCCTTGCCTGTGTGGTTGGTGGATGCGGGGAACCACCGTGCGGGCAGTCGTGCGCCGTTGTTGCCGTGTAGGGTGAATACCTCGTGGGGCAGGTGGTCAGGGACGGTCCAGTCCTTGCCGCGCCGACGCTTGAACATGGTAGCGCGGACAAACGGGCCGACAATCCGTTGTTCCCAACGCGGGACGAATTCTTCGTGCATGTTACTTCCCTTGAGAAAGTCCATATCGTGATGTCGCTATAATGGCTCGTGGAGGTTAACGACAGCCCATGGATACCGTGACAGCCACTGTCTTGCGAGAAAGTGGCATCGATGACTGCCCCATCCTAGACGCGGAAACGGACGCTGCATTTCGCGAACAACTGCGAGGTGCCAGTGACTTCAGTCTGCAAATCAAGCAATGGATGGAGCAGCACGATGCGCCTCAGCAAGTGGCTTGGCTCAAGCGAGGCCTCGCGTCGGCTCGCGACCTCTTCCAACCTTGGACTATGGAGATCGTGTATGCCATTGCCGCGCTTGAGACCGCTCGCTTCGGTCAACTGGAAGCGCTCCTTGGAATTGGAAGTAAGACACTGACCGCGCGCCTACGGCTCCTCCAGGAACGTGGCCTCGTTACTCGCACTGTACACGACGAAATGCCGGTTCGCATCACCTACGAACTTGCCAAGGAGGGCCGGGCTGTTGCAGCCCTCGCAGCGCCTCTGTTTACACAAATGAATATGTGGCGCCTGGAAGATTCGTCCACCCTTGAAGGGCCTTCATGAGACTTCGAGTTGAACCAAGCCAAGTGCACGATCGCTGGCAAAGAGTCGGCCTTGGTGATAGACGACGTCCCATACGTCTGCCACAGGAAGTCCGGCGTCCATTTCCTGCCCCCTCCATTGGTCAACCACGTGTGGCGCTTCGAGATTGGTGAAGTCAATGAGGAGTACCCCTGCGTTGTAGAATGCGACGGCTGCAAAAGGCAGGTCGCCCAGCACATCACCAAAATGTGCCGTACACGCTTTGCCGACGGCGGAATCTGCGCTCGCACCCACGTGCCCGCGAAGAACAGGATTGGCCTCATCGGCCAGGTCGTAAAACCAGACATTTCCCAGGGGGCCATTGGCATTTTGGCCGCCCGCGTCCAGGGAAGCGTCACAGCCCCCAGCGAAACCGCCGCCGCTTTCGTCGCCGAGCAAAAGCACAGTCCCGTCATGGTTTGGTTCGGCCCAGTGGGAAAACGTCGCCGGTATAACGCCCTCTTGGCCGTCCTGGCCAAGAGTAGGCCAACCAAGATCAAGAATCAGAGTTGGGTTGGTGGCGTTTCGGATATCCCACACTTGGGTCGTGTCCACCCCGGCGCAATACGCCCGGAAGAGGTCAAGGTCGGGGCGGATGAGGAATTCAATGGCATGGCAGGTGACTCCGTTTTTCCAAGTGCCCACCAGAACTGGTTCTTCGGGCCTGCTAAAGTCCATGATGTCCGTGGCACCGTATGGCTCCCCTAGCGGCGGCGGCGGGTTGCTCAAGTCCGTCAGGGCTGCTCGGCGACCTGTTCCTTCGACGGAGTAAACGATTGGAGTCCCTGGCACCACGGCAACATTGTGGCTACCCCTTACGTTCTCGACCGTCGCGAGCAGGGCCGGAGCGTAGGGATTGGTAACGTCAACGGCGAACAAGGGCCCTCCGGCGCCGCCCGTCGTAACCGCGATCAGCCGGCCATCGGGGTACGGTATCACGCCGACATCGCGCGCTGGTGCGTCCGCTTGGGCCACCATGATGGGGCCGTCTTCGCCCGTCAAGAGAACAATGCCCAACGGTCCGGCGGGCGGGCCCGCAAAAAGGAGGTGGCCGTAGGCTGCCATGCCGGTCGAGCCGCCGTCTGGAGTGTCAATCCGCTGGTTCTCCCTCATTCCTGACGGTGTCCCCGGTACGGGGCGGGCGGCTGGCTGCAGCCAATCATGCCAGACCGTGGGCTCGGAAATGCCCGGGCGCCAGAGGGAATCACCAATCGCCAAATCATGTGCCTGCGGGAAACCGTAGTCAGGGTGACCAACTAAGCCTGGGTCGATGGGTGATTCTGGTGGGCTGCCGAGCGGCGGAAGTCCGGCACACCCGGCTAACAAGATTCCAGCGACCGCTAGCAGGGTGGGCTCCTGGCGACTCACAACAGCTCAATGGGCCGCTGCCGCTTAATCCATCGCCTGGTCGGCGGCTCGTGTAGAGATAATCTACACGTGGAATGGCTTGCCGGTCAACTTCTCGAAGGCTTCCTTGTAGCGGGCACTGGTGCCGGCAACGATGTCATCGGCGACTCGGGGCCCAGGCGCCGTCTTGTCCCAGTCCTGGGTCTCGAGCCAATCCCGGACGTATTGCTTGTCGAAGGAAGGCTGTCCTTGGCCGACCTTGTACTGGTCGGCAGGCCAGAAGCGGCTGGAGTCGGGCGTGAGCACTTCGTCCATGAGGACAATAGTGCCGTCGGCGCGGCGGCCGAATTCGAACTTGGTGTCTGCGAGGATAATGCCGCGTTCGGCGGCGTAGTCGCGGGCCATCTTGTAGATCTTGAGGCTGGTGTCTCGGAGCCATTCTGCGGTCTCGCGGCCGACGATGTCCACGGTAACGTCGAAGGAGACGTTTTCGTCGTGGTCGCCGATGGCGGCCTTGGTACTGGGCGTGTAGAGGGGCTCGGGGAACATCTCGGATTCCTGCATGCCCTCCGGAATGGGGATGCCGCAGATTTCTCCGGTGCGCTGGTAGTCCTTCCAGCCGCTGCCGGTGATGTAGCCGCGGACGATGCATTCTACTTCGAGGGGTTCCAGTTTCTCCACGAGGACGGCGTGGCCTTCCAGGACGTCGCGGTACTGGTGAAGTTCCTCTGGCATGTCATCCACTTTGGTTGCTACTACGTGGTGCTCGATTCCTTCCTTCTCCAGGAGGTCAAACCAGAAGTTGCTGATCTGCGTCAAGCAGGCCCCTTTGTCGGGGATGCCGGGTTCAAGGACCACGTCGAATGCACTGATGCGGTCGGTGGCCACCATGAGGAGGTGGTCATCACCGACGTGGTACACTTCGCGCACCTTGCCCTTCCGGAACACGGGGAGGGGCAGGTCGGTTTCCGTCACGAGAGGCGTCAACTGGCCGGGGGCGAGGTCCTGGCTCATGGGCGGCGCGACCCAGGCCCGGTTCTTAAGGGACGCGCGGCCGGAGGCTTTAGACGCGTCCAGAACCGGTCCTGCGCAGGTAATCATGTCTCAAGTCATGGACATCGTCCTCCCCGACGGGGTAGGCTGGATTGAAATCGGCGTCGCCTTCCTTACCTACTTCTTCCTCAGTTTCCTGTGGTGGGGCCCCATCATGGGCCGCAAGTGGGGCCAGGAGATGGGTATCGACATGGATGAAAAAGTGCCCATGGCGAAGCCCATGATTCTGCAAATTGTCGCCTCGTTCCTCACCATCTACGTGTTCTGGCACGTAACGAGCGCATTCACCGTCGACCTGGAAACGGATGCCTTGAGCAACCCCAGCATTGCAGCAGCGCTCACGGGGGCGTTCTTCACGTGGCTCGGCTTCTTCGTACCCGTCCAACTGGGTCGCGTCGCCTGGGAGAAAGCGTCCTGGGCATTGTTCGGCATCAATACCGGTGGCTACCTCTTGGCCCTGGGCGGAGCATCCCTCGTTTTCGCCCTGCTCTAGAAACCAACACGCCTCTACCCCTTCTTTCTTATATCACTGCCCGGCGTGGGTCGTCCGTGGCCCCGGCCCAGGCACCACCGCCCG
>JBFJXU010000003.1:0-26175 GCA_041622975.1 Thermoplasmatota archaeon | reverse complement strand
GTGAGTCCCAATCCCTGGCCTGATGCTCCAGGCCACGCTGGCGGTCCAACACGGCTGCGACTTGTGCGACCTCACCACCACGTGCCCTGAGGCGCGCATCGCGCTGTGGTGCAACTACCACCACGATGCCGTCGAAATCACGCTTGGCGACGCGGGGAGCCGCTGCCTTGACGAATTGTGGAAGCGAGCCCCCGGAGCCACCATTCGCCAGGACCCCGCTCACCCGGGTCGGTACCACGCACTCTTCCCCTGCATCCACAACCGAGCCGACGGCGGCGTCCAAGCCACCGCCGAACGCCTCCATTGCATCGCCCTCTCGCCAATCATCTACGAAAACGGCTGGGAGACGCATCGCGTGGTCGCTTGGGATGACGGCGCATTTGCCCGACTCTACCAAGAAGTAGTGGCCGAGTTCCCCGTGGAAGTCAAGAGCAAACGTCGCCTCGAAGGAAGTCTCTTCGAGCACTCCATGATTCTCAGCGCCAACGACTTGCTCGGCAACCTCACCGACCGCCAGTTAGGGGCAGTCGAACAAGCCGTAAGTGCAGGGTACTACGAAACGCCCCGCCAGGCACGGGTGCAAGACATCGCCGACGCCGCCGGCGTCCCCCGAACCACGTTCCAAGAACACCTCCAGAAGGGCGAAGCCAAACTCATGCAAGCCGTGGCGCCACTGCTCGGACTGCGAGCCGCGGGCCAGGCCCGGCAAGAGCCGGCGCCTAACCTCTGACAAAGGCATCCGCCGGCAGCAACCCCAACCCACCAGCAACCATCCTGCGAGCATGGCCCCGCGCACCATGCCTTTGCTCATTGCATTCGCCGCCACGTACCTCCTGTGGGGCGCCACTTTCCTGGGCATCCGCGTGGCTGTGGAGACCTATCCGCCGTTCTGGTTGAGTGGGCTCCGGTTCCTATTGGCGGGTGGCCTGGTTCAGTCTTTCGTGGCCATCCGCGGGCCCCGAGGTGAGGCGCCTCCTTGGACCCAAGCCATCGTAACCGGGGCGTTGTTCTGCCTGGGCACCCATGGCATCGCACCGCATGTATCCCGTACGGTGGCCTCCGGCGTCGTCGCCGTTTTCATGGCGGCCACTCCGCTACTCATGAGCCTCATTTCCTGTGCTACCGGCAACGAGCGGTGCAGTCCTAGCACGTGGGCCGCCGTTGGGCTGGGAGTTGCTGGCGTGGTGATTCTCGCCTGGCCAAGCGCCGGCGCAGACTTGACGGCCTGGGACGCTGCTTGGATGGTGGGGGCCGCCTTGTGCTGGGCTGTCGGGTCGGTTCTCACCAAACAATGGGGTGGCACGGGAATCGACGTGGTGCGCTTCGCCGGGCGCCAGATGGTGGCCGGTGCCGTGCTGCTTGGATTGGCGTCCGGTGCATCGGGCCAAGGGTGGCTACCAGAGGTTCCGGATGCCCGCACGGGGCTTGCTCTCGTGTACCTAGTGCTCGGTGGCACCATCGTGGCCTACTTCTCATACCTGTACCTCCTTCAGAACGTCTCGATTGCGCAAGCCAGCAGTTACACCTTCGTCAACCCGGTCGTCGCGGTCGCCCTGGGATTCTGGCTGGGTGGTGAGGCAATCTCCGTGCGCCTGTGGGTGGCGTTGCCCATCATCGTCGCCGCGGTCGCCCTCACGCTGAAGGTCAAGCCCGCGCCAGTCACCGTCAATTATTCGGCCACGGACACGGATGACTGCGCCGCCGCACCAGATGCAACCTGTGTCCGTGTGTGAAGGAGGGTGCCCGTGCAGCGCATCCTCATGTCCTTTTGGACCACCCATCAAATAGGCGGATGGTGCTGGGGGCAACGATGGTCGGTAGGCAATCGCGGTGGTTGGTCCTCTTCATGACGTATGTATTCCTAGCAACAGGCAGCCCAGTCGGAGCCGCCTCTGGAGACAACAGTGCCCACGTCCTCGGCGCCAATGAAGAATTATGGATGCGGTTCCGGGTCCCTGACACCAGTCTGGCGACCGGGAGCAACAACGAAGCGATTCTCACCCTGGCATCCGAGTTCGGTTCACAACTGACGGTGACAGCCAACGGCTTCACTCGCTTCCTCGCCTTCGACCTTGACGGCGTCGTCGTCGACGTGCAAAGGATATCCCCGATTGACAGGTGGCACGAAGTCGTTGTAACACCCACCGTGTCTGGCGCAACAGTAACCATCGACGAACGCCATGCCTTCACATTTGACCTCCAAGGTCGCGCCTCGACGGTTCAAGTCCACCCTGACAACAACGTGGACTATCACGAAGTCGCCGTAGGCTACGGGCTCGCCACATGGTCGTTTGCTGGGAAACCCGTGCAATCACACGTTGCTGGAATGGGCACCAGCATCGAACCACACCCAGATTCCCGTCCCAACGCACATGGTCCCGGACACGCCGAGATCACCACATCGTCGGTCCCCGGGTCCAAGGCGTACTTCGATTTGCCCGGCACATCGGAATTGGACTTCGACTTGGCGCTACGCGTCCGAGTCACCGGGGGTGCCATTCATCAATTGCCTCACGTCGTTGCCTTGGCGGGTGACTATTGGAGCCTCAATGTCCAACAAGCCGGCCTGCAAGCCCACCTCATCTTGGGTGGCGACGTACCCTTGGTGACCCCTGGTTTTGACGCGTCGGGCATGGTCGAGATTCGGGGTAGCGCCCGCGACGACCAACTCTGCGTGACGGCACCGGTCTCCGCTTGTGTATCGGCTGATACCCAGGGTGCCCGGTACGAGGCCGGCGACCCCGGCGATAGCCCAACCTACGGCACGGTCGATTACCACTGGATTGCGTTGGCCCAGGACATCACTTACCTAGTCTAGTGGCTGGGTGTTGCGTCCGCCGCGCGCGGCAAGTTGAGGCACAGCCGCTGCCACCAAACCGTTAAATGGGTGGCGCCGTCGCCGGCCACATCACACCAGCACCCGCTTTCGGGCGCTGGAGGAGTCCTTATCATGGCCGGATCCACGAAGAAGGTAGGCGCAGCAGGCCGCTACGGTGCCCGCTACAGTGCCCTCGCCCGCAAGCAGGTCGCCACCATTGAGCGCGTACAGCGCGCCAAGCACACCTGCCAGAACTGTGGCCACGACGCCGTGCGCCGCATCAGCACGGGCATCTGGGAGTGCCGCAAGTGCGACCACCAGTTTGCTGGCGGCGCCTACGTTCCCTCCACGGGTGCCGGCATCGGTGCCAAGAAGGCCCTCAAGGGTGTCACGGACAAGTTGTCGCGCGCTGAGGACTGAGTCCTATGGCGTACAAGTGCGGCATCTGCAAGAAGCGTGTGCAGTTTGATGCCCAGAACATCGGCATTCGCTGCCCCTACTGCGGTTCCAAGATCTTCTACAAGGAACGCCCCACCGTAGCCAAGGCCATCGGCACGGAGTAGTCAATGCAGGCGACCCTTGAGGTCCCCGCCGACGCTGACACCATTGCAACCGTCATGGCGGCCGTTGGGCCCGAACTGGAAGATGGTCCGCCGGGCACCGCGACTGTCATGCGGGCTGATGACGGGTGCATTGTGGTGACAATGGAGGCCAGCGATTTGGGTGGCCTGCGGGCAGCCATGCACAACGTCACGCGCCTCGTGGATGTGGCCCTTCGCACAGCGAACGCCTGAAGTGCTTTGTCGGGTGGTGTCCAGCATGCAACGGTCCTCCGTGGTCATCGCCGTCCTCCTGGTTGCGGGCCTCGCCGGGTGCCTGAACAATGAATCGTACGTGGACCCCGCCAATGCTAAGGGCGTGGTTCCGGCGGATGAAAAGCAGCCTCGGCCGCCCCGCAACGCGACCAATCAATCCAGTGAGAACACTCCGCCCACGGCAGTTCTCACCATGAACCCGTCGAGCGGCACGGCGCCCCTGGCGGTGAATATCACGGTTGACGGACGCGACCCCGATGGTGATGCAATCACGTGGACCCTAGACCTGAATGGAGACGGTGCTGTCGACCGCCGCGGCGACGCAGTGCCGGCCAACGTGCTAACATCATTCGGGGAGGGCAATCACACAGTCGTCCTGACCGTGAAAGCCAACAATCAAACCGACACCGCTACGGCCGTTGTTGCCGTTCGGGCGCCCAAGCAGCCGACGGACAACGCAACGGAACCTGGGCCCGACCCCGTTACATTGACCGGCGGCAGTACCGTCGGGGCCCCGCAGACGCCGGAGACGTGTATCGACGGTCTCACCAGCGTGACGTTCGCCGTTGAGTCCCAGTGGATTGGTTGGAGGTACAATGTCACGGCGCCCTTCGTTGTTCTATTCTACGACGCTGGAGGGGAACCACTAGAATCGTCAGATGGCGCCGTGCCTCCTGCGGCGACCAGTATGGATGCGTGCCATGACGGCCCTGGCCCGGGCGCAGAATTCACTCTTACACTCATGCCAAACGGCGCGGCTTAAGACCCGGTGGCACGAGTGTCACTCGTGCGCTGGCTCATCCTCGTCACTCTCCTAGCAGGATGCATCCAGTACGACCCTGCCATCGAGTCAACTCCTTGGCAACCGCCAGGAGCAGAAGTGCCCGTGGCACAACCATGTCATGTAGCCCCTGAGGACGTGCGGTTCAGGACCGCGCCTCGGCTTACGGAAGTGGATGCCGCACTCGGCTTCGACGACCCCCCTGGCGTATTAGCCGTGGGTAATGGGACCTGGTGGCTTGGCCATCGCAATACCACGTGGCAGCGCATTGGGAATGGCATTGAGGCCACGTTTGCCAGCGATGGTTCGCGCCTCATTGCCGTGGGGGTAAGCCACAATGGCATTCCCACCACCGAGGTCATTGCTCTGACCCGAGATGGTCCCACGTCACTCCCTGACCTCCCGGTCCCCCGCCAAGACGCGGTCGCGTACGTGGATGATGCCATTGTGGTCATGGGGGGCCGCCGTGCCGATGGTGCCCCCGAACAAGACGATGGACTCCGTTTGGCCCCCGATTCTGACTCATGGCAACCCGCAGATGGCTTGCCTGCCCCGGTCGCTGATGCGACCCTCGCGGCTACGCCGCATGGTTATTTCCTGGTGGGTGGCACCCGCAACGGCACGGCGATTGATGACGTCTGGCGCCTTGATCAGGGTCACTGGCGACCTGTCAGCAGCGTCCCGGTGGCTCGCGCCAACGCCGGGGTGACGTGGCACTGCGGAAACCTATGGGTCGTCGGCGGCGATGGTAGCCAGGGCCCGCTGGCTGACACGTGGACGTATGACGTTGCGCGTCGCACCTGGACCCAAGGCCCAGACCTACTGGTTGCGGGCGCAAGGCCCGCCATCAGCCACTGCGACGTTCTCTGGATTCTTGGCCCGACCGTCGAACTGGGTGTCACGGGCCGTCTGGATGATTGCAGCGGGCGCTTACCCGCGCCCCCGTTGGAACTGGAAGGCGCCAGCAAAGACGGGGATCAAGATGAAGAACCACATGAACCCCCTCAGCCGGCGGCCCAGATGTCGCTGAACGTCACAGGCACCACGGCCCCCGCGGATGTGACATTCCACTTGTCGGGCCACGGCGAAACTTGGAGCCTCGACGTGGATGGTGACGGCCGCACTGATGCCGCAGGTGACCAATTGCCAGCCACGGTGTCCCGCCGAGTCCACGAGCCGGGAGACTACACTGCCCGCTTCGTCGTTAGTCTCGGAAGTATTGCGGCCAATGCCACCGCGAAGTACCGCTTGGATTTCCCGGCCGACGCCGTGCAAGAGGAACGCGCATCATTCATTGCGGCTGACTCGGGTTGCGCCGAGCAGGCGAATGGGTTCACCCATGGGGTCACACACCATCGGTTTAATGTGGACCCGGTGACCCATGGCGCTGCTTGGTCTGCCGAATTCACGGACGTCGTAAGGGCTGGCGTCACGTTCATTCACGATGTGGGCGGACCAACGCATGTGAGTGTTTGGGGTACCTCCCTTGCTGGGCAGGTGCCCTTCCAGGCCAAGGCGGCCATCCTGTGGGCGTGCGGCCCAGGGGAGACCACTGCATTCTACCAAGCAGGCTAGCCATTCCTGGTTGAACACAAGTCGGCGTCCGGGTCGGCGAGCGCCGCCGCAATGGCCCCGCCAGTCAATCCCTTGACGTGCGTGGGGTCGCGGAATTCCGTCACATCCCAATCCGGGACGGTGCGGAGGTCATGCACATGGAGGCTTGCCCGGCAATGCCCAACGAGCCACGCCAGGGTAGCGTCAATGAGTGCGTTGTGGCCACTACCATCCAGTGCCGCCTGCAAATCGGGGTGCATGGGGCTAAGATAGATGTGGACCGTGGGTGCCGCTTCCATGAGTGTGCGTAGATGCCGGGAGGCGTTTGGGTCCGCGCGGTCGATGGTAGCATGCCGCAAGAACTCCCCTGGAAGTAGGGCTTGGACGTAGTCCTCGTCACCTGGGAGCGGCTTTCCCTCCATGTACGCTTGAGCCGCATCTGGAAGTCCGCCCTGCGAATCGAAACTGATGCCTGGTGCGCCGTGGCCTCGAATCTCCAAGGCGACTGCTTTGGCCATGTCGCGGTAATGGGTGCGGGTGATGGCGTTGGCGGCGGCGACCTGTGCGTAATCCAGCACCGTGGGGCCATCCTCAACGTAGGGTGCTAGGGCGGCCACGTTGGAGATGCGCAAACTGGTGCTGGGCCCGACGCGTAGTTGCCAAGAATCCAATCCCACAATGAGCGTGGATGGCGCGTCACGTTCCCGTATGCTGTTCGCGATGGCGGCCATGTCCGTGAGTTCAGCGCCGCCCACTGCGTAATTGAATGATGGGCCGAAGCCATGGTCCTCTAGGGCTATGGGCAGCAGGTTCTGGCTGCGGCTACTGCCAACGACGACGGTTTCCCAGTCGCCGTCGGCCCACAGGTCGTCCTTGATGGCATATTGATTGGGAACCAATGGCACGAAGGAATCAGTGGGGAATTCACTCCATGGGTTCACCCAGACAACGGCTCCCATCAGCAAGGTGCCCCATAACATGCCGGATGCGGCGACGATGAGGATGTATTGTCGGGGGGTCATAGTCAGAATTGGTAGTAGAGGAATGGTGATTCATTGGCGCCGATGGCGGCCAGACAGGCAACGAGCAGAAGCGCCGTCCAAAATGCACGAATCCAGGATGGCTGCAAGGCCGCCCGGCTCGTCGGGCCCAAGACCTGCGTGGCTGCTAGGGTGGCAAGAATGAACCACCACCCGGCCGGGATGGCCCCTGCGACTGGAACGAACATGCTTGTCAGCACTGAGCCCGCGGTTGCCATGTCGGGGGACCTGAACAGCACCCACCCGACCACGACAACGAGCAACATACCGGCTCGCTGAGCGGCGACAGGGAGGCGCGCCCAGCGGTCTTCGTGGTGCCGATGAATGATGAGGGCAAGGCCGTGGTAGGCGCCCCAGGCGACGAACGTCCAGGCGGCGCCGTGCCACAAGCCGCCGAGCAGCATGACAATGAGCAGGTTCTGGTCTGTGCGCCTGACCCCGCCACGGTTGCCACCTAGTGGAATGTACAGGTAGTCGCGAAGGAATGTGGATAGACTGATGTGCCAGCGGCGCCAGAAGTCACTGGGGTCGCGCGCCTTGTACGGCGCGTCGAAGTTGATTGGATAACGAAAGCCCAGCATGGCTCCGAGGCCAATCGCCATGTCGGAGTAACCAGAGAAATCGAAGTACAACTGCGCCGTATAGCCGAGGGCCGCCGTCCATGCCCCGGCCGTGGAAAGGATGACGCCTGCTTCCGCGGCGTCAGCCCACAACGGGTCGCTCCAACCGGCAATGGTGTCGGCAATGAGCACTTTCTTGGCAAGGCCAACGGCAAACAGACTAACGCCGTAGGCCACGAGGTTCCATGGCACAAACTTGGGTAAGTCCTGGAATTGGCCTTCCAGGAAACGGTACCTCACAATGGGGCCCGCCACCAATTGGGGAAACATGGTGACGTAGGCCAGGTACGCCGTGAAGTCGCGGCTCGCGTCAACGTGGCCGCGGTACACGTCAATAGCGTAACTGAGCGTCTGGAATGTGTAGAAACTGATGCCCACTGGCAACACAATGTTCCAACCTGGTGGTACTGCATCCACGCCAACGAGCCGCGCCAGGCTGACCGCGTTCTCCGCGAAGAACATGGCGTACTTCCAGAACGCCAACATGCCCAGATTGAATGCAATACTGATCCAAAGCCAATGCTTGGCGGTGCGGGGCTCTTGCCGAAGGCGTGCCCGCTCAATCCGTAAGGCGACCACAAAGTCGACCACGGCCGATGACACCAGCAGCGCAATGAAGCGCGCGTCCCAGAAGCCGTAGAATGCCAGACTGGCAGCAGCAAGCCATCCCAGGCGCCACCGTGCGGGCACCAACCATGTCCCGAGCACCACCAGCGGGAGGAAAACCAAGAGGAAACAGTAGGTGTTGAACAGGGCGTCGCAGCCAAGGCCAGTTAGGAAGCGGATTGCGTCCTGGTCGAGAACACCCAACGCGTGGGCACCTTGTGGTGGTGGCTTAAGGGCTGGCAAGTCCAACGGCAATGGCTACAGCTAAGGCGACGAGGGTAACCGCGAACAGTCGTCGCAAAAGAACTGCTGGAGCACGGTGGGCGGCTTCCACGCCGACCCACGCTCCCGCCAAGGCCGCCGTGGCCATGACGAGGCCGCCAAGCCATGGCAGATCGCGCCCGATGTTGCCCACGGTGGCCACGACGGCATTGGTCCAAACGGGGACGAGGCTCGACCCAATGGCAATGTGCACGGGTACTCCGGCGAGGGCAAGTACTGGCACCGTCACCAGCCCGCCGCCGATGCCAAGCAGGCGACTCATGACGCCGGCCACCACGCCAACGAGGAGCGCCACCCAGATGCCGGGTCTGGTCCCTGCCGGTGGTTCGCTCCGCCGCTGGACCAATTGCCAAGCGGTCACCACCATGGCAACGGCAAACAAGGCCTTGAGCGCGGCAACGGGCGAGCGGGTTTCAATCCATGAACCCAGCAGCACGCCGGGCGCGCCGCCAACGGCCATCACGAGTCCCAGCCGCCAGTCCACGTTGCCTTTGCCGTAATGACGGTAGATGCCAATGGGAGCCTGAATAGCGATGGCAAACAGGCTAACGGCAATACTGGTCGTCCAATCGTAGCCGAGTACGTAGTGCAGGATTGGCGTCATTACGATGCCGCCCCCCACGCCGGCCAAGCCGCTCACAAAGCCGGCGCCAAGTCCTGCCGCCATCCAGGGGAGCACGTGGTTGCCACGGCCACCGAAGAGAAAAGTGGAAGGGACCGCGCTTTACTGGAGAGTCAAAGGGGGGTCGGTCCAAGGCCCACCGGGCCCGGGTCCGGTGCGGCCCCTCCCGGTCCTATCTTTGTGCTACGAGCATATGAGACTTGTCCGCGTCAATGGGCTTCCTGACTCCGTTTGGCTGGTCTGGGCCGTGCCCATGCGGGTCCTGGGCATGATTGGGTGGATAGAACAGCGGCACCACGAGCATGGTGGCTAGCCACATCTGGATGACGGCCACGGATGTGGCAAGGAGCGTCCTTGTTACCAGCAGGTCGGTCTGGCGGCTGAAGATGCCGAATGCCACGAAGGTCGTGATTGTGGTGAGTAACACGGCCTGTCCGACGAACCGGTACACGCGGCGCCGGTCCTGGGTTCGTTCCATGTTCCAGATGAGGTGGATGGCATCGTCGCTCCCAATGGCCATGATGAAGACCATGGGCAGCATCAAGCCCACCGAGAGCCCGATTCCCATAGCACCCAGGCTGCCGAGCCACCACAGGCTCGTTAAGCCCATCACTGTGGCCACGGCGGCCGTGGCTCGAAGGTTGCGCGTCAGCACGGCGATAAGACCGATGACGAGCACGAAACTAACAATGCCGACCGTGTTCACCCATGGCTGCTCCTCTGTAATGAACAGGTAACTGAACGCGTTGTTGCCGAACAACTGGACGTTGAGTTGTTCTTCGGAAATGCCCGTCTCGGCCCTTGTTTCCTCCACGACGCGCTGTGCGGCGAGCCATACCCGTTTGGCTTCGTCGAAGCCTGCGCCTTGATCTGTGTCGAAGGTCACCACCCCCATGTCGTAATCCTGGTTGAGGAGAATCGTCATGAAATTCGCCATGGGGCTCGCAAAGATGTCATCGTAGAGGGCACGCATCTCGGCCGAGTTTTGCGGGTATTCCAGGTCCCGCACCTCGTCAGGGCCTTGGCTCAATACGAATTGATTTGCGAGGGCCTTGGGGGTGCCTTGGTTGACGGCGATCCAGCCACGAACGACGCGCGTGAGGGTGGCTGTGTTGAATCCTTGCACCTCTTCGTCTTCCTCGAGGTTCTTCTCCAATGTGTCGAGGAACACGTGTGTGTCGGGGTCTGTAAGGTCTCCTTCGACGATGAAATAGTTCGTTTGTGCCGTACTGGATTGTCCCAGGAACACCTCGTTAATCCAGTCGGCGTCGTCGCGCACTCGGTCACCCTTTGGGTAATTCATCTCGGGGTTACCAAACGCTTCTGCCTCAAGGTTCTGCATACCCCAAAGGGAAGCGCCGCTTCCCACGATGATGATGGCCACCACGATGGCGCGGTGGCGTTGGACGCGGCCTGCTAATCCCACGATGAGCCGGCTTCCTTTGTGCGGGATGGGACTGGCTTCCCGCGCCGTCAGGGTCAGCACGGCTGGGATGAGCGTGACCGTGAAAAGGAACGTAACCACCAAGGCAATGCTGCTGACGATGCCAAGTTGCGCCATGAGGATGGACGGGCTTGCAACCATGATGAGCAGGCCCACCACCGTCGTGATGGTGGCGATGGCCATCGCCAAACCGGCGCGGTTCCCCGCTTCTTGGAACGCCTGGGTATTGGTGAAGCCGTCTGCCTTGTGCTCAAGGAACTCGCTCACCATATGGATGCCATAATCGATGCCCACGCCAAGAATCAGGGGCACGATGGTCATGTTGAGGGCGCTGAAGGGAATGTCCAGCCACCCCATTAGGCCCGCCGTCCAGACGAATGCAATGAACAGGTTGGCCGCCGCCACGAGGATGACGCGCGGCTGGCGGAATGCCGCGTACAAGATTGCAATGATGGCCCAGATGATGATGGGTGCCAAGATGCTGATGTCCCGCTGTGTCACCTCGGATGAATGGGCATCCAGCGTGGATACACCTCGCACGGCTAACCCGTCGGCGCTGAACACATTCCATCGGAGCGGGCATTCTTGCCCGTCGTCACAAGCGCGGATGGCGTCCTCATAGGCATCGACGGCGGCATACACCGCTTGGCCCAATGCGACGCGGCTAGTTGCAGCCTCAGAGTCGAAGAAAATGAGGGTGCGTCCTGCCTTGAGGTCGCGGGCTACGGTGTCCGTCGCCGAGTCGTCGGCCGCCAGGGCACCGCGATAGGCTGCGTAGTACTGGGCGGCGCCGGCGGGGTCCGTGCCCGGCATGCTGTATGCTTCGTCATCGGGGGGTCGGCCCACGCGCTCGGGGTCACCGTCAATGAGAGGCTGCAGGATGGCTTGGTCGGGGTCGTCGCCGAAGTAGCCGTCGTTGGTCCAATTGACCACCTTGACAAGACTGGCAAAATCGATGGCGTACCTCGCTTCTGGGATGCGTTCCTGGAAAAACATCCAGATTTCATCCATGCCGCGAACGTAGGCCTCGTGGAGGACGTTGTCGCAGCCCACATCCATGTCGTCATCTTCGATGCGATTGGGAAGTCGCTCCTCGGCGGCCTGGCACTTCTCCTCATCGATGGCATAGAAGAATGTCACGAAGTCGTAGAAGCCGCGGTATTCTTCCGATGCGTTGAGCGCGGCTGCCGTGGTGGGGTGGTCCTTGGGTAGAATCTTGATGAGGTCGGCGTCCGTCTCCAAGTGGACCATGCCGGCACCGATGCCCATTGTCAGGACCAAGATGATGCCCAGCGCGGTGCGTGGCCTTGCCGCACATGCTAGGCTTAGGGAACCAATGGCCCGTCCAATCCACGGGTCACGCACCTCCATCGTCCCTTGCAGGGTGCCTGCGGCTCATAGGACTTGGCCTCCATCCATGCCGTTTAATGCAAGCCCCCTGTGGCGCGGCCGATGGCGTCCCAGAAGAAGGTCTGGCCCCTACTGCGCACGTTCCTGCGCGGCGATGGCCCCGTGCCGTTCATGCGCGAGGTCCTTGGTGGCTTGGTCATCGTGGCCATCATTTTGATTGGCTTGTGGGGCGGCACCGGCCAAGACTTCCCTTCGGAGGCGCCCGTAGTCGTCGTCGAGTCGGGCAGCATGATGCATTGTGCCAACGGCGTTGGCAGCCCCAGCAGCACATGTGAACGAGAAACCTGGGGACGCATTGGCACTATTGATCCGGGGGACCTGGTGTTCGTCCGCGACGTCAAAGGCCGAGACGACGTTACCACCGTCGCAGGCGGCGGCAAGGAATGGTACGGCGAACCAGGCGACGTAATCGTGTACCGGAAGGGGGGTAGTGAAATTGCCACGCCCATCATTCACCGCGCCATGTTCTGGCTGGATATTCACGACGGCAACGATGGCACCAACTGCCCTGCCAACAGTTACTCCGTGGTCGCCCTCGGCATCTTGTGCCGCAGTGACTTGAACCACCCCGTCTTGCAGGGTCCAAAGTACGAATTGCGCCAAGACTACCACTTGTTCCTCGAGCGCCAAGGCGCCGGACCTGAGAACTCTGGCTTCGTCACCCGCGGCGACAACAACAACGCTGCCGACCAGCCGGGCATCAGCGACATGCCCGTGCGGCCAGAATGGATTATTGGCAAGGCGCGTGGCGAAGTGCCATGGGTTGGCCTAGTCAAACTCAAGGTCAGCGATATTTCCTCCGGGACCGACTTCTATGATCGGGCCCCGCCGGACATCCGCGTCATGCTGTGGGTTTTCCTGGGCCTCGTCGTCGGTGCGCCCGTCGCCGTCGAAGTGGCGGTAAAGGCGGTGCGTGCAACGCGCAGGTCAAGTGACGAGGCGCCCGCAAAGGACGACGACGAGGGTGACGAATTCATGGTCCTCTACGTGGACGATGATGATGAAGGCCCTAATTCGTGAGTGGTCCGATGCTCGGGAGTCGAGGCCGGCTCTTCGTCCGGACTTCCTTGTGGCGGCCGTGCGGGACGAGCATGGCCTGGTAACCTGAGATGCTTCGGAAACGATGGGCCGTTATCATAGTCGGCGGCTTCTTCCTCGCCGTCGCCGGCGGTTGCATCGGGTAGGTTTGGACGAAGGCGTCCCAGGACCACGACGAACCGCGCCCCGTTGGGGACCGCCTCGGCCTTGATAGATCCGTTGTGCGCGTGGGCGATGCGCCGACATGTCGCAAGTCCCAGGCCGTGCCCGCCGCCCGCCGTCGAGCCCCGCTGGAATGCCTCGAAGATGAGTTCTAGGTCGACGCCGTCGAGGCCCGTTCCATTGTCCGTGAACGTAATCTGATGGCCTTCGTCTAGCGGCTGGTACTGCACGTCCAAGTGGAGGGCGCGGTCCGGGTGCTGGTAGCGAACGGAGTTATTGATGAGGTTGAGGAACAATTGCTGCAACAAGGCACGGTCACCAATGATGGTGGGGAGAGGGTCATGGTCGATGGGGTCATCCAGATTACTCAATTCCTCCGCCTTGTCGAGGACCGCTGCCAGGTCCAACCAATCTCGCTGAATGCGTTGGCCGCTGCGAGCGTATGCAAGCAGTCCCTCGATGAAGTCGTTGCTAGCGACCATCATGCGGTCCAAGTCGACTCCCGCCTTGGCTACCTTTGGGTCCTGATGGCGGGCGAGCACGGCGGCTTTGAGTCGCACGGCACTCAGTGGACTTCTTAGGTCGTGGGCCACGGCGTTGGCAAACAGCGCCAACTCGTCCCGTGCTGCCTCTGCTTCAGCGCGTTGCTTCCTCTCAGTTGCCTGCGCCCGCTCCATCGCGGTAAAGGTCCGCACGCGGCCCCATTGTAACGCCGTAGCTAGCACAATCGCTACTTGTAGCGAGAACCCGAATTCGCCGGGCACCGGGACATCGCGGCCGACGATTACGGCGGTCCAAGCAATCGATTGGACGATGAGAATGCCCACGAACCATGCCATCGATAGGAGTACCAGGCCCTGGCCCAGAATGATGATCGCTCCCTGGATGACTGCCTCCCCGTTGCGTTGGACCCCCAATGAAATCAAGTGCGTGGCTGTGATGGCGAGGGCAAGGACTGCGGCGAGTGGATGGGCCATGCGCATGGGCACGCGCTTGCTGAATCCCGCTATGGCAACACCGGCCAGCACAGTAGCGACCGCAGCGTCCGCACCGGCTACCCAAACAGCGGTCTCCCTGGGCAGGTCGCGCCATTCCTGCCAGGCAGTCCAACCCAATAGCGCCGCGAAAGCGGCGGATAACGGACCGACGAGGCGCATGACCAAGGCATCCAAGTTTGCAGCCTCCTCCGGGCTGCGGCGGGGCAGCACATCCATCACGTTGGCACTCGGTTGAACAAGTGGATGTAGGTGGGCTATCGGGTCGATGCCCCGGGGTCCCGAGAGTGCTCTGGGGCGATGGCGCGACCATGCCACTAGTGGCCCTTCTCAGCGCAATGCGGCTGGACCCTGACCCCTGGATTGAGTGGTCGATGCCCCGCGGCGTTATGCCCACCTGTCCAGGCTCGGCTGCTGTAGCCGTTGATGCAGCAGCTGCGCGTGATTCTGCCAGGGGACGCGAGCATGTCGGTCAACGTGGCGTATTGCGGCGGGCACATCCTCGAAAACCAGGGGCTTGGTTGCCATGGCCTTTGCCGCTGCCTCGCGGACCACCCAAACGCCCAGGGGTGTGGTGTACCGATCATCGATTTCTCGCACCGCGACGACCGAGGCTTGGCGGCGCTCGCGCTGGAGCGCTTCCAGGATACTCACGCGGGCCGCGTAGTATCCGCCAGTTGTATTGGATGCATACGTGGAACGGCCTCGATGGTCTTCCCAATCCGCTTTGCTCATGGTTTCCCTCGCCCAAAATGCACCCTTGAGCCAGGTTTCAATGAAGTCGAAGCCCCAGATGCGGGGAATTAGGAGAACAAGGAACCGATTGCCGTGGAGGGTGCCCTCGTGCACTCGTGGTCGGTCGATGGTTGGGAAATCCTGGATGGCCCGTGCTATGCGGGAACCAATCACGTCGTCGGTGGCTGTGATACTCCACCGTGTGGGGACCAAACGACGCCGGTTGCGTAACCCGAGCATGCCGGCTGAAAGCACCTTCTCCAATTGATATCGGTCGGTGCCCTGGTCGTACAGGTCCCAAAGGCCCTGGCCGGCGCGAAGGTCCGTGTCGCTGGTGACCGCCTCCATGCGGCGTTCTACGGGAACGTTCTCGCCGAGGGACGCGGCGCGAACGGGGGCCGTGGGTCCGTGCGGTGCCGTGAAGTCGGTGACATGACCCAAGTCCCAGCGCGGCGCTCGTTCAAGGTGGACTTCCGTGTCCACAGGGCGGCTAGCAATGGCTAATTCTTGGGCCAAGGCGGTGATACGGTCTACATTGCTAGCGTGCACGGAGGCGGTGTGCGTGGTGCGCACCAGGGTGCTACGTTTGGCAACAATGTCTGGAATGGCAAGGTTCACCCAGGATCTGGGGTCGTCTAGTCCCGATGCGACCCCCCCCGGGCCGCCTGGCGTGTCGGGGGCCAACATGGGTCCAATTCCCACGTTGGGGTACCCGTGGCGCCCGACGAAGAGACTGGGTGGACTGGGCCCCCACAATTCGGTGCCCATGGTGGAGCGTGCCGTAGGGAGTGCGCCATGTACCTTTGCCAAGAGGGGGCATGGAGAAATGCCGCACAGGCTGCGGCCTGCCTTGCACTGGACGCACAGTTCTGGGGGGATGGTGTCCAGTACGTCCATAGGTCGCGCAGCACATCAGACCCAAAAACCCTAAACCAGCCGAGGTCGGCGTAGGGTTGTGCGTGTCCTCGTGGCACTCCTCGTCATTCTGCCCCTTGCGGGATGCCTTGACGGCGGCGACGGCCCAGGAGACGACCCGCCGACGAGCGCGTCCATCCGGCTGAAGCCCGGGTGGTACCACTGGGACGAAGAGGTGCTGCTCGTCGGCCAAGGGACCATCGGGCGCTACACGGATACAGCCCACCTTGGCCACGTTGACATCAATGGTTCACACGTAACTCGCGGTACCATCCACGTCCTTGAGGCGGGCCTTAACGCCAGCCACGCGGGGCGGCCCCTCCAACTACACGTTGAACGCCATGTCTTGGCTGAAAACAGCCTCCCGGGGAACTTACTGCCGGGTCCATTCGAGGCGCGAGTCGAAGTGACGTTGGAGCGGCCACCTGCAGCGGCCGTCATCCAACTGACCGGGCCGGCACTTGGCGTTCAAGTCGTGGGCGAACAAAGTGGTAAGCCCGTGCTACACGCGTCCGGCGGGACCCTGAACGCTGCAGGATTTTACATTGAACTTGCAACCACTCTCGATGTCCGCAACACGTCCCGTGGCCCCATGGAAATCGTGGTCACGGCCGAATCGCTCGAGGGTGGCGTCGTACTCATGACGCAGTCATTCAGTCAAGCCATCCCATGGATTGGTGAAGCATCGGACTTCATGTCGGCGCGCTTCATATTCCCTGGAATCATAGAGCCTGGCCACGTCAATGCGTTCACCCCTTCCAACGATGCACAGTGGATCTACTTCTTGCGGTTGCCCGGTGCGGGTGTTGATGCACCGGGATCCTCAATGGGCGCGTTTGCAAACGGCGGCGCGAACGTAACGCTCCACGACGAAAATGGACTGATGGGGGCAATCCATGTGCCGGCGGCTGGCGTCGTTCGTGTTGCGGCAGGCTCCGGCCAACACGTCGTGATTCCCCGGGATGGGGCCGTGATGGTGGGCCTCGATGCATTCCCGCGGGAACTTTTGCTTCGCCCCCTGCCGACTGACCGAGCCATTGAGCCACCGCCCAGTAATACCATGGAATTCGACTGGGGCTCGTCCACCTGGCAGCACGACACCCACGTCCCATACGCAATTCGCATCATGCCAAGGGGCGAGGCGGAGGGTCGCTTTGGCACCTTCCTGTGCCCCGACAGCTTCGTACGTGCATCGCAACCGGGCCCCGGCAGCCTGGCGTGGGGCGATTGGCGGACCGACACTTGGCGGGCCAGCGATCTCCGCGTGGACCATGAGCCAGTAGTCGTCCACTGGGACCGCAACTGGGAGGCTACCGGAGATTGCCAGATGGTCGCCGTAATCCACACCTACACACCGTAACCTGCGTAGGTTGTGCCACTCGTGATGCCTGTTGACCGATTTGGCCGGCTGAGGGCAAGACCTAGAGGAGCCGGTTCTGCATGCGAGGGCGGAAGTCCACGACACTGCGAATCAATTCGTCCTCGCCCAGCACAGCCTTGGTGCTGTCCATGGGGCAGGACATCTGAATCTCACGGGTTCGGCCGTATCGGCCCTTGCTAATCACCCGAGCCGTGAAGATGCCTAGCATGTCCAATTCACTGATGAGGTCCGTGATGCGGCGCTGCGTCAGCACATCGCTTCCCGTGGCCTTGCACAGGTCCTTGTAGATGGCAAAGACTTCGCCTGTGGTGAGGCACTTGATGCCGCTTTCTCGGTTTTGCTCTTCGCCAAGAATGGTGGCCAGCAACACGAGTTTGCTTTGGGTCGGCAAGGTGCGGACGACCTCGCTGATGCGGTCTAGTTCAATCTTGTTCTGAGCCAAACGAACGTGCTTGTCGTCGATGGGCTTCTCGCGGCCACGCTCGGCCAGCTCACCCGCGACGCGAAGGAGGTCCAATGCACGGCGTGCATCACCATGCTCGCGGGCGGCGAGGGCTGCGCAAAGCGGAATGACTCCATCGCCGAGGGCGCCTTCATTGAACGCCATCTTGGCGCGTTGAGCAAGAATGTCCTGCAAATGCTCGGCATTGTAAGGAGCGAAGATCATGGATTCTTCGCCTAGGCTTGACTTGACGCGCGGGTCCAGGAATTCCGTGAACTTGAGGTCGTTGCTGATTCCAATGACGCTGACCTTGTTCTTTGCGAGGTCGCTGTTAATCCGGGTCAAGGTGTAGAGGACTTCGTCACCCTTGAGTTTGTCAACCTCGTCGAGCACGATGATGGTGACTTCGCCAGCCTTGCGTTCCTCGTTGGGTCGCCACTGGTCTTCCTTGGTCTTGGTAAAGCCGTCCACGTAGTGGCATAGTGCATCGTACACTTCGTCCGTTGGCCATCCCGTGAACGGAATGCGCTGACTCCACATGGATTCTGGAACGAACCAATTCGCGATATTCTGTAGAACCCGGTATTGGGTATCCACAACTTCGCAGTTGATGTAGATGAGGTTGACGCGCTTCCCGATTTCCTCACCCTTCCTACTCAACTCATGACCAACGTATGAAACGCTGGCTGTTTTGCCGGTGCCCGTTTTGCCGTAAATGAAGACATTGCTTGGCGAGTCGCCGCGCAGTGCCGGCACGAGAATTGAGCCCAACTGGTGGAGTTCCAGGGTACGGTGAGGCAGATCATCGGGCGTGTAACTGGACCGTAGAACCTCCTTGTTGGCGAACAGTGGTTCGACTTCCAGTAATTGTCCGAATAGGTCTTTGACCAAGTGATTCCTCCTCTTGTTTCCACTAGACCACGAAGCGGTACGCGTCACGTAGTGACATCGCCTCCGAGGGGCCCTCCCACAGGCTCCATCGGGTGCACGCGTCGTTGCCGAAGCGGGGATTCTGGCCAAGCCGGCTGCCCTTCATAGAGGTTGCCTGCCCGCCAGCAGACCCCATGGTTTCCGGTGGAACTCGCTTGTCTCTATCCGCCTCGAAAACGGGTTTCATGTGGTTGGCCTGAGGTGGCTTCTACGTTCCGCTTGCGCCGCTTTCGACGCATCTTGGGGCGGCGTGCCAGATGCTGCCCACCCGGAGTCGCGTTGCTTGCCTGTTCCGTCCCGACCCGGCCCTCGCGCCGGGTTTTTAACCCACTCGACGGTGTGCCATTGGTCAGTCATGGATGCAGAAATGAGCCTCAAGGACCTATTCTGGGACGCCGTGGAAGCGCACGGCGACCAACCCGCCCAATCATGGTTTGATGGTGACGAGTGGCGCACCCGGAACTATACTGAATTTGCCGCCTCAATTCGCGACGTGGCAAATGGGCTCCTTGCCCTCGGTATCAAGCGCGGTGACCGGGTTGCACTGTGGAGCAAGAACACTCCCCGTTGGGCCGAAGTAGACTGGGCCGACCAGTCCATGGGCTTTGCCACCGTGCCCATCTATGACACCTTGACGGCGGACCAAGCCACGTACATTCTCAATGACGCGGGGGCCAAGGTCCTCTTTGTCCAAGACAAGGAAATGCTGGAGAAGGCGCTCGAGCACCGTGGGGCGCAGGGCACCATCAAGCATTACATTGTGATGGCTGGACGCGCGCCGAAACAGGACGACGTCATGAGTTACAGTCAACTCATCAAGGAAGGCAAGGAATTCGCCAAGAAACACCCGAAGCGCTTCGACAACGCCCGCGCCCGAGTCAAGCCCGGCGACCTGGCCAGCCTTGTGTACACATCCGGCACCACCGGCGACCCCAAGGGCGTCATGCTGACCCAAGCCAATTTCGGAAGCAACGCTGCGGTTGCTCGTACCTGCGTCGACTTCGGACCCGGCGACAAGTTCCTCTCGTTCCTTCCACTAAGCCACGTGTTCGAGCGCACCGGCGGCCACTTCGCCGCTTACACGGCGGGCAGCCAAGTGGTGTTTGCTCGCAGCGTGGAAGCCCTCGTCGAGGACATGGCGACCCACCGGCCCACCATCATGATGAGTGTGCCCCGCCTGTACGAGAAAATCCATGCTCGGATCACCAGCGGCGTTGCCAAGGCACCGTGGCTCAAGCGCAAGATCTTCGAGTGGGCCATGGCCCAGGGCCGTGCCGCCAACGTGTACGTTCAACGCAACGAGCCTGTTCCGCCCGGCCTACAGAAGAAACTCGACCGCGCCAACAAGTTGGTGTTCAACAAACTCCGCAACGCAGTGGGTGGCAACATCCGGTACTTCGTGAGCGGCGGTGCCGCATTGTCCAAGGACATTGAGGAATTCTTCTGGGCGGCAGGAATCCACATCCTGCAAGGCTACGGTCTAACGGAGACCAGCCCCGTCATCAACGTCAATCGTCCTGGTGCCATTCGCTTCGGAAGTGTGGGCCGGCCAGTTCCTGGTGCGGAAATCAAGATTGACACGAAGGAGTGGCAAAGCCAACGCGATGACGTCGTCGAAGGCGAAATCTGCGTCCGCGGTCCCATGGTCATGCAGGGCTACTTCAACAACAAGAAGGCCACCGACGAAGTCATGGATGACGAGGGCTTCTTCCACACGGGAGACATTGGCTTCGTGGACGACGATGGCTTCCTGTTCATCACCGATCGCAAGAAGGAGATCATCGTCATGTCCAATGGCAAGAACGTTGCTCCTCAGCGTATCGAAGGGATGTTGAAACTCCAGCCCCACATCGCGTTGGCATGCGCCATCGGCGACGACAAGAAGTACATGAGTGCCCTCATCGTGCCGGATTTCGAGGCCTTGGAGGAATTCGCCAAAGAGAATGGCATCACCAACGGCGACCGTAAGAAACTGGTCAGCGACCAGCGCATTGTCAGTCTCATCGAGGCGGAAGTGGAAGCCGTCAACCGCAACTTGAGCCGCTACGAGCAGATCAAGAAGTGGTGGATCCTGGCCGACGACTGGCAACCCGGCGGCGAGGAACTGACGCCGACCCTGAAGATCAAGCGACGCGTGGTGGCCAAGAAGTACGAGGACGAAATTCAGAGCCTGTACGCTACCCGCTGAAGTCATCGGCAACGGGACAAACCCGCACCACAACGGTCAAGGTCAACCCCGGTGATGAGGGCGCATGAACTGGCCTATCATTCGTCCCTGGGCGTTGTTGACTCCATGGATTGACCTCGCGGTCCTTGTGCGGCGCCAGCGCCGCGGCGACTAGCGCGGCGTGCCGTGATGGGACTCCCCCTCCCGCGTTGTCGAGACGGTAATGGGGTAAGGAGGCCGCAGCCTGATGAGCCGCGTCAGAAGAAATCATCCAACTTGGCCTTCTTCACCTTGTCATTGTTGAACACGGATTCTACAGCCTGTTCGAGGAGTAGAATACGCTGGTGGGTGTAGGGGTCAATGTTGTACCGCACGGCGATTGTCTTGGAGATCTCCAAGTATTTCCGAACAGACCCTTCGTGAACCGTGAGCGTGAGTTTGGGGTTGCCACACTGCAGGCACACACCTTTGAGGGGCATGCGCCGGTATTTGGCGTTGCATTGGGGGCACCGGACTTTCTGCTTGCTAAACGCCTTTAGATTGCCCATGAGGTCAGGTAGGAAATGGGTCCCGATGACCTTGGCGCCGACGTCGGCTTCGTCCACCGCGTCCGTCTTTCGACCCAATTCCATCTGCGCCGTCATCTTCTCCATCATGGTTCCAAGCGTCTTGTACGCCGAAATGGGGGGCCCTTCGGAGATGTCCTTCGTGTCGTGGGTGAAGCCGAATCCTTCGTATTGCTCCGGCGTGCCGACGCGGTCCTCGACGAGCCCCATGATACTGGTCAGTTCCTTGGGGTGGGCGTGGCGCACGGTGGCTTTGTAGAAGTCGAGGGGGTAGCGCGACAATGTGTCCACGTTGTGGGCTTCCTTGTCGATTTCATTGGGGTCAAGGCGCGTTGTGAGAACAAGGGGCAAGTCCATGAGGCCGCCGCGCCGGTCGGGTACGTATTTGCGGCTGAAATCTAGCAATGCTTCCAAGAGCAGAAGAACGGCGTCTTCGTCACCGTCACAATTGCGCCGCTTGGCAGCATGGAAGTAGGGGTGGCCAAAGTGTACTTGGCTGCGCGTGAAGCCAATGATGCGACACAGGACGCCACCTGACGTGTGGGGTGCCAAGCCAATCATCAATTGACCAATCAGGTCTTCTCGGTCCTTACATTCATAGAATGGTTTGAGGCCGTAGAATTTAGTGAGGAGTTCGTCCACGTACGCCGCAGTGCGCAGGAAGTAATCCGCGCAGGCGTTGTTGATGATGACATCCTGAACGCGGACCTCCAGCAACTGCTCGTCACTGACCAAGTCGTCGCCGTTGACGTCTTGGGTGTAGCCGATGGCTCGGAGTCGGTCGACGGGGGCGCCGATCTCCCGCGGCCGGAAGTGGGTCACGGGAACATCCGTCATGTCAAAGCGGACGGTGCCGTCCTTGAACGTCCAGAGGTGATGCTTGGCACGCAGCAAGCACTTCTCAATGGGTTCTGGCACCTTGTCTTTGTTCACGACGCCGACGACGCCCTTGACAGGGTCTGGCAGGCGGTGCATGCCGAGAACTTCCTGGGCCCGGCGAAGTTCGGCCTTCACATCGATGTGGGTGAATTCCTTCTCGAACCCAGCGTTAGGCGGCCGCTCAACGGGTTCGGTGTGGCCTCCGCAATCACAGAAGGTTCGCCAGTGCTGCTTGCCGCATTGTTGGCAGCGGCGCTGGCCCACTTCCACATCGACTCCTTTGTTGGCTGCCTCGGCGACCAGGCGTTGGTTGCCGCCGGCGTTGCCAATGGGGAACAACCCGTGCGGAGGCGGGCTCATTTTGCGCACGTCGGCCTTCTCCGGCCGCCCCATGCGGCCGCCCACCCGGCATGGTGCCCGTGGCATGACTTTGAATCCAGCCAGGCGACTCACGAGGTCCACGCTTGGGAATCGGGGATCCAAGTCTGGTTGACATGGGTCCATGAGCATGGCTCGCGTCGTGTGCTGGGTGATTTTGGAACCATCGCGATTGAGGCCAAGGCAACGCAGGAATGGAATCGCTAGCGGGTCCTTGATGCGGAGCCGGTCCTCCTCTTTGGTATGGAGGCACAGCAATTTGATGAGAGTCTCCTGGATGTCGGTGGGGACCAACAGGTCGTCGCCATCAAAGGACGCCTCGGTGGCGAGGCGGTCGCTGAGGGCTTTCACCTCGGCCGGCTCCAAGTCATGCCAGAGCAACGTGCCATCTGGGTGCAGTGGGACACCCGTGGTCTCAGCCAGGGATACCATGTCGGGTCCCGTCAGTGTGCCCGTGGGGTGTGCATCCATTTCGCCGGTGGCATGTTCATGCTCCTGGGCCCACCATTCCCAGACCCAACTGCTGTGGGGTAACAGTGCGTTGTTCTCCGCGAACTCCCCGAAGGGAATGAGCACCTCGCCGAGGTCCACGATGCGGTCGACTGCCGGTCTGAATTCCTTGACTTCCTTGATGGTGGTCAGGCGCACTAGGTCGCCATTCTTCATCAAGGCCGTCGGGCCATCAATCGTGTCGCATGGCGTGGCCAGGGTTCCCTTCCCAGGCCGTTCAATCTTCAATTGCGTGCCAACAGCGAGGAAGTCGTCCACGAGGGCCATGGCCGCCGGGTGGAATGCGTTGGCTGCCAAGCCCGCGGTGCGTGATCGCCCGTATCGAAGTCGGAATGCCCCGGGTCGACTGGGATGGCCAAACACTGGCCTTCCAGCAATGATGTCTTTGACGAACTTCGTGATGGGCGGAATCTCCGGAATGCCGCCCGCCGTTTCCCCTTCGTCATCGGACTTCTTGCCCTTCTTCATGAATTCGCCGAGGAATTCCCAGCCTTCCAAGCCGAGTTTGTCCACGTGCTTCATGAGTTTCGGGGCCTTGAGCACGAGGCCCTCAGCCATGACGAGGCACGCACCGCTGCGGATCTGATTGGTCTCCACGCGGGGCAAGTCCCGGTTGCCAGTCACTTCCTCGCGCTCCGTGCCTTCACCATTGATGCAAACGGGGCAGTTGCGGGCAATGAGTTCGATTTCATCGCCCGTCGGCGTGTACTGGAGATTGGCAATCTGCTTGTACGCAGGAATCTCCTCCTTGTACCGCTCCACCTCGCTGTCCGTCGGAATGTAGGTGCCAATACCCAATTCGCGGCGCACGATGTCTGCCAAGAGGACACTCATGGCTTGGCCCGTGCCACCGGCTGCTCGAATGGGTCCGGCGAAGAACAGGTCCACGTAATCCGTGCCGTCCGAGTTGGCGCCAATCTTCACCTCAGCAATACCCTCCAAGGGTGCAACGAGGACTCCTTCCGTGAGAATGGACAAGCCCGTCCGGACCGCGTTGTCAAGGCAGGCTTCCTTCTTCTTGCCCTGCGCCAGCAGATCGGCTGCCACATCGGAGGCGACTCGGAGGCTGACCAGTTCCCGGTTGCCCAATTCCTTGGTCACTTCCCGGATGCGTTCGGCTACGCCGGGCGGGCCAACTTGGGCTTCCACCCGTGCCGCCAAGTCCTCCGCGAGGGGAATCTCAACGTCGAGGCTCGGGTCCTTCCCCTGGCGACGCGCCTGCTTGGCCACGGCGATGGCGTGCTTGGCGCCGCCGAGGAGACTGTCGAAGTAGGCACGCTGCGAGTCACTCGCGGCTGGACCCTTGACTTCGACGGCTTCCGGCACGAGGGCGACCCAGCCGGGGCGGGGGTTTGAGGATGACGGGGCTACAGGGCCAAGCCGAAGTCGTTCATCGCCTCGTCGATCTTCTGCAACTCACGCAGCACCTTGTGGCCGGCGTCCGTCAAGGCCACCACTTTACGGCCGTCCTCCTCGCTCTGAACGACCCAGCCCTTGGCCAGCATGTCATCCAAGTGTTCCTTGAGTCGTGCATGGGTGAGGTTGGCCAGGAGCAGCAGGCGGCTCACGTGGCTGGCGCCACCGTCTTGGCTGAGGGCTGCAAGCACATCGTAGGCAAGGCGGCTCTTGCTTCGATATGCCTTGGGCATCAGATGTCCCTCGGAGGCTTGGGCAGTGCGAAGACGAGGAGGGCAATACCGAGCACCATGGCGGCTTCAGGGATCAGGTGGCGGGGGGCTCCATCCAAGTGCAGGAACCAGAATCCGGCATGGGCGACGAAGAGAAGCGAGAACGCGGCCGCGACGCGGAGGCTGCGGGCACTGCGGCGGGTCCACGCATTCACCAGGGCGCGCACGGCGATGTATAGGGCAAGTCCTGCCTCTAAGCCGCGAATGAGGCCGAAAGGTCCGGCCCAGAAGCCTGGTTCGGGGCGCGGCGGTCTGATGAAGCGCTCCCTGGGCCGCGGGGCTTGCAGGAGGAGCCAGCCCAAGACGGGTATGCCGAGCATGCCTGCCTTACTGGTCTCTGCGGGTGCGTTGGGTTCCTTACCTTGAATGGGACCGTAGGCTCGCACAGCCACGACCATGGCCGCCGTAAGGAGTCCGTGATGGAGCGTGAGGAGTAATGCGCTCGTGCGGTCACGTACCGGGCGCCACGGCGGTGCTTCCACCCAGGGGTGCGTCATGAGCACCAAGTGGACCGCCATGGCCGCCGTGATGAGCCCAAAGAACCAGGCCAAGCGGTGCAAGCGTGGATCGGGTAGGAGGTGCTCCAAGGCTCGCACCCGTGCCAGGCCCCAGGCTGCCAAAGCCACCGTGAGGGCCTGGGCGAGCGCCGGGAGCCACAAGAATTCCATGCTTGGACATCCACGGCCTACCGACTTCATAGCCATGGACCATTCGTCCATGCCCGTCATTCACGCCGACTATCCCCACTGGCCGTCTATTGGGACTTGGTGCAACACACCATGAACACGAAGACCAAGACCCTGCTCGTCGTGAGCCTCGTCGGCCTGACCGGCCTCGGGCTTGTGACAGCCGCCAGCGCCCAAGACGACCCTGAGACGCCTGACGTGGACGAATCCACCGGCGTCTACAAGTTGCTCGGGAAACGACACGCCGGACACCTTGCCCGCGCCTTTGCCCAATGTGACGACAACATCACCGTAGGCGAATGTAAGACGGAAGCGCGGCAAGCCCACCGCGAAGCCCACGCCGCCCGCTGCGCCGAGAAGTACGACGAAGAATTCTGCAAGGAACTCTTTGCCCTGAAGAAGGAACAACGCAACGAGACCACCGCCTACTTCGAAGAAGCCGGCTACGAACCCCAACGCCCGCCCCGCGACGCCGACAAAGGTGAATGGTGCCAAACCACGTACGACGCCGACTTCTGCCAAGGCCTCCGCGAACTCAAGAGCGAACACCGCAACGAGACCGCCGAGTTGTTCGACGAATACGGCTACGAACAACCCCAAGGCAAGCCCGGCCCCGGCGGACACGGCCCACCCGGCCGTGGCCCCCGCGGTGAAGGCCCCTCTCCTGCGTGAATGAGTTCCTCCTTTTCCTTCTCTTTCTGCGGTTATTTT
>JBFJXU010000002.1:0-28355 GCA_041622975.1 Thermoplasmatota archaeon | reverse complement strand
TGGGGCGCCACGGGGTCATCATAGTCGAGCCCGTTGGCTGGGGTGGAAGCGCCCATGTAACCCTCCATGAAGAAGATGGCATGGGTCCCTGGTGCTGGGGGAACGTAGTCACTGCGGACGTATCCCCATTCAGTAGCCGTGAATTGGGCTGGGGTTCCCGGGGCGGGAATGTCCCAACTGGTTACCGCCGCGGTCGGCAGTGCAACGGCTAGGAGGCTAGCGAGAAGGAGAATGCTTCGTGTCTTCATGGTCCACCCGAGGCGCCATCAACCCTTGGCCATAAACGTTGGTGGCTGGGCTAGGCGTTTTCATCGAGGATGTCGACGAGCCGCTTGGCAACCACTGGATAGTCATGCACTTCCTCAATATAGGCGCGGGCTCGCTGGGCGCGGCGGCCTTTGTCGGCGAGCGCCGCGTGCAGCGCCTGGGTCCAAGCCTCTGTGCCACCATTCACTTCGACGCCGAAGCCCCGGTCCTCTGACAACAAGCGGGGGGCGTCTCCTTGGAGGGTGGCCACGGCGGTGGCGCTCGCCGCCATGTATTCAAGGGTCTTGTACGCGCATTTTCCTTTCTCCCACGGGCTCGCCTTCAATGGCATGATGCCCACGTCGAATGCGGCCACGTGCCGAGGCGCTGTTTCCTCGTGCCATTGGATGTCGATGCGGTTCAAGCCGTGGAGGAACGGCAAGGCGAGGGGTCGTCGGTGGTCGGTCACCAGGTGCAAGTCAAAGGGCGTCTCGGCATTGACTTGGCGTAGAGCGTCGGCACAGACTTCTAGGTAGTGGAGGTTGCTCACGCCGCCGATCCAGCCAATGACGGGGCGGTGGCGGTCGTCATCCTTGGCATCGGGGTGGTGGTATGCGCAAGCGTCGAGGCCGGTGGGGAACCAGATGCTGTTGGCGTTCCATTGGTGCATCTCGTCGCGTAGCCATGCATTGCCTGCCAACACAGTCCGGCTTGCCTGTGCGATTTGCCGCGTGGCGTGGGGCGCCTTGAGGTGGACGGCGTCATCCAAGTCGAATGCCACAGGGACTCCGTATCGCTTGGCGGCGCGTGCAATGAGCCCCGCGTGGCCCCATTGTTGGGTGCCGCGGTGGACGAACCACCAGTCGGCGTCCTTTGCCTGACGTAGGTCGCCCCCGCGCCGGCGCAGGCGACGCAGGAAGCGTGTTGGCTCCCGGCGCGTGGCGTTGGGCCCGTACAGACCAGCATACACATCGACTGACACGCCTGCCTCCAAGGCGGCGACATGCTTGGCGAGGTGAATGGCACGGATGCGGCTGGCGCTCACCCGTTCGTCGCCCTCGGGCAAGAATGCGATGCGGGTCATGCTAGGAGGGCACCCGCCGCGCGACGAGCGTTGCGAGGGTCTCGAATACAGGCTTGCATGAGGTGGGGCAATGCGCGGGCCTTGTGCTTGCTCCATGCAAGTTTCTGGCCAATCTGAAAGTGCTGGTGTGCCAGGAATTTGTTGGAGCGAAGGTGGTGGTTGCGCGCTAGGAGCATGAGGCGGGCTCGGGCGGCCGCCTCGTGGCTGCGACTGATGGCGCCCGGCGTGTCGTCGTAATACTCAACGAGCGGACGGGGCACCCGTTGGCTCGGCGCCAGGCGGTGCAGACGTTGGAGCCATTCGAGGTCGGTGAAGCGAGGGTATGCTTGGTCGAATGGCCCTACTTCGCGGGCGATGTTTGTTCGCACGACCACGGTTTGGATGCCGATGTTACGTACGGCGTAATCCAGGCCCTCCGGGTCAAGGTCTTCGCCGCGCACCAAGTCCGGCGCTGGGTGGGGTCGCTGTTCGCCGTGGCCGACGCGAATCATGTCTGAGTACACCCAGCCAATCTCGTTGTCCTCGAAGCAGGCCATTTGGGCGTCCAGTTTACCGTGGAGCCACCGGTCGTCCGAGTCGTGGAATGCCACGAAGTCCCCTTGCGCCAGCCCGATGCCCCGGTTGCGTGCCGCAGCGGCGCCTGCGTTGTCTTGGTGCACGTAGCGGACTGGGCCTGGGAGGCTATCTGCCACGGTGCGTGTATCATCCGTTGAGCCGTCGTCCACGATGATGACCTCAACGTCGTAACCTTCCTGCAGCACGCTCTCTACGGCTACCGGCAAAGTGTCTGCTCGGTTGTACGTGGGGATGATGACGGACACTTCAGGCACGGGCGGCCTCCCGGTGGATCCGACCCCATTTCTGGGCTTGGATGCGTACGTCGAAGCGCTTCTCTACGTCAGCGCGGGCGCGGCGGGCGAGGTCGATGGCGAGATCGTGGTCATCGATCAATGCCTGTACGCCGGCTCCGAGTCCTTTGGTGTCGCCCTCCTTGGCGAGGATGGCTGTGTCGCCTACGACGTGGGGGATGTCGCAGTGGTTGGTGGCCACCACGGGCGTCCCCGTTGCCCGGGCTTCGGTGATGGCTACGGGGGCTCCGCCTTCTGCATCCCCGTCGGCGGCCTGCTTGCTGGCCTGCAGGAAGCAATCGGCTTGGCGCAAGACCGACCGGAAGGTGTCATGGTCAACGAAGCCAAGTCGTTCCACGGGGATGCCGGCCATCTCGATTGCGGCATTGATTCTGCCCGCTTCGCGTTGACTCACGGGGGTGCCGTCGTCGTCGCCAATCAAGGTGACCCGCACCGGTCGGCCCCGCAAGGAAAGCAGCGCATCCGGGATGCCCTTCTTTTCCCGGAATGAGGCGGCAATCAACACGTGGAAGCGCCGGCCGGGGTGGGGTGGTTCGCGGTAGGGGATTCGAGCGAGGTCGACGCCTAGTTCCACCACACGGGTCTTGCTGCTCGGGCAGCCAAGGGCCTCGACCTTACTGGCCATGTGGGGGCCTTCACAGATGACTGCTTCGACGCGCTTCCAAAGGGCCCGGTAGCGTCGTCGCCATGCCGGTGCTTGGCGACCAGTTCGGGGAACGCGGTCCACATCGTGGCCATACACGCTGACTACGTGCGGGTGTGCATCCGTGCGTGTTGCCCAATGAGCGAAGTGGCTGTGGGTGACATCGGCTTCGGACAGGCTTGCCATGAACGCACGGTGATGAGCCACATCAAGAGCATGCCAGCGTCGTCGCCAACCAGGGTCCGGCCGTTGATGCACCGTCGCCGGGAACGCATCGAGGTTACGTACGCTGTCTGCTACCACGTCGTGGTCGCCAGGGCAATGGGCAACATGTCCGTGAATCCAAGTCTGCGTCAAAGGCAGCCATCGTTGCACGACATGCCGCACTTTCATACGCGCCCCCGCAAGGCCAAGCCCTTGAGTTCGGAGAAGGCGCGAAGTCGCAGGCCGATGACGATGGCCGCGTAACTTGCCATGGCCGTAGCCAAGAGGAAGGGAAGGCGTTGCCACGGTAGCCACGTGAGTGGCACCTGAGATCGAACCGCATACAGAATGACTCCCATGGTCAGGGTGGCCACGAGTGGAGGCAGGATGTCTTTGCCTAGGTATGCGAGACGCATGCCAATCAACCGGCCAGACAAAATCAACTGAGGTAGGGCGTTGACGGCCACGGCGGCGGTAATCCCGATGGCCACGCCGACGAGGCCCCACTGCACGCCGATGAAGATGGCTGCAATGGTGATGGCCTTCATGACGAGTTGCAGGCGGAATTGAATGTCGCTGCGTCCTTTGGCGAGGAAGATGTTGCCGTAGAGGTGGCGGATGGTGACGAGGGGAACGATTAGGCTCAGGACCCTCAGCACGGGCACCATGTCGTCCCACTTGGTCGTGTAAAGGGCGATGACCAGCGGCTCGGCGGTCAGGAACAGCGTTGCCGCGATGGGGAAGACAATCAGCGCATTGACGCGGACAGCCTGCCGGTGGGCGTTTTGCAACGTTTGGTCGTCATCCTGGCGCTGCGCATAGGCCGGGAAGAGAACCTGATTCATGACGCGGCTGACATTCGCCATGGGCAGCGAAACCAAACTGTATGCTTTCTGATAGAAACCCAACGGGGTGGCACCCAGTGCCTTGCCGATGATGAGGTAGTCGAGGTTGTGGCCCCAATAGGTGAGCACACGGGTACCCATGAAGTGGGTGCTGAAGTGGCTCAATTCGCGCAGTGCTTGCACGTCGAACATGAAGTGGGGGCGCCAGTGACTGAGATACCAGTATGCCGCCACCTGCAATGCGCCGTTGAGCATCGCCTGGACCACTAGGCTCCACACGCCGTAGCCCTGCCACGCAAGCACCACCGCCACAACGATGGAGACGAAGGTAGCGATGAAGTCAATGGTGGCGATCTTCCGGAATCGCAGCTGCTTTTGGGCCAATGTGCGCGGGACGATGCCCAATGGATTGATGAGGAAGCCAATGGCCATGACGCGGGTCACGGCGACCAGGCGAGGTTCGTCGAAGAACCAGGCAACCGTTGGCGCGGCGGCGGCAAAAACCGCTGCCAGGGCGGCTCCGATGGCCACATTGAGCCAGAAGACGCTACTGACGTGGCGCTCCTGAATGTCACTGCGTTGGACAATTGCCGCGCCGAATCCAAACTCCAGGAACAATGCTGCAAAGCCCTGGAACACCATGACCATCGCCACCAGACCAAAGTCGTCCGGGATGAGCAGACGCGCCAGGAGAATCCCCAGGCCAAACGTGACCACTTGCCGGGACAATTGCCCCGCCAAGGTCCACTTGATGCCGCTGAGGGTGCGGGCCTGGAGATCGGTCACTGGGTCCTCTCGTAGAAGCGCTCCTTGATGGGTTTGGCGTACGGGTGGCCGCCGGCGAAGGTGTTGGGTGGCATGGAATCCTTCACGAGGGCGTGCACAAGGATGGCGCAGTCGTCGCCCAAGGTGATTCCCGGGAGGAGCACCGCGCCCACGGCGACGCCCACGTTATTACCCAAGACAATCGGGCCTTCGATGAGGTATTGTTTGTCATGAGGGGCCCGCGGCGTGGTGACGAAGGAGCGGTCGCTGGGATTTGCTTCGTCTCGGGCGTGGTTCGTAAAACTGAGATGCGTGACGCGTTCGGCGATGCCGCAGTCATCGCCGATCTTGATGCCGCCAATGCCGAGCATGTAATTGTAGGCGGCAATGTGGGTGCGTTTGCCGATGCTCACTTCGCCCGGTTCGAGGTCGAAGTCCTTGTTGGGAATACTGGTGCGGGGCCGGTCTGATTTGTCCGGGCCAGCCAGGATCATGACGAATCGGTCAATCCAGCAAGCCTCGTGGAGACTGATGTATTCCGGGTTCTGGAAGTATGCGCCCACGTCGATTTTCACGTTGGGGCCGCAGTGCTTCAGGCGCTTGGACCAGTAGCGGTAGCGCATGCTGTACCCCATGCGTCCCGGCATCCAAGTCACGATGCCTTCCTTGATGCTTCCGTACAGGTCTTTGAGGTTCTGCCATCGTCCCATCAGATCAACCCCGGTAGGTTCAGACACCGGTCTACGGCCGCGGCCGCGTTTGGCTGGTTCGGTATGCGCGTATCGGATGGATGGAGATTGCTGGCAAACCAGGTTCCGGCATGGATGCCTAGTTCTTGGTGCACCCATCCCGGGCGGTTCTTCTGTTCGGGAGTGGCAAGGAATGGGTAGCGAAGGTAGGTTGGTTCGGCGCCCGGGGCCGGCCGAGGCCCTGCCAATCCCTGCTCCTTGACCCATGCCTCCCATTGCCGGGCATTCGTGCGTCGGCGTTCATTCAGCCCGTCGAGCCGGGCCAACTGGCGAACTCCCAGGCGGGCCAATTCGGGTGGCATGGCGTGCCCGTAGCGCGGCGGTTTGCGACCAGCCAACTCGGCGGGCGTAGTGGTGTGGTACACGGCACCTTCCAGCCGCTTGGCCTGTCGGCTCTTGGTCCATCGACGCAAGGGGTGGCGGTAACGGTAGTAGCCCCATGCGGCCACATCGGCGAGGCGTCGGACGGCGGCCGGGCCCAGGCCCGGCGCATTGGCTTGGGCCAGTTGCAACCGCTCGGCTACGTCATCATGAATCGTGACGGCCATGCCCCCCTGGACTGTCGTGATGACCTTGGACCGTTCAAATGAATAGAATGCAGCGTCGGCGTCGGCCCCGACCCGGCGGCCATGGACGCGCGCACCGGTCGCGTGGGCACAGTCCTCGATGACCAGGATGCCCTTGTCTTCGGCGAGATCGCGAATGGCCTCGGCGTCACGTGCGGGGATTCCATACGTGTGTTGTAGCAGAATGGCGCGGGTCTGCGCCGTCACCGCAGCCTCCACGCTTGCTACCTGGTTGCCGAACGTTTCCAATTCCACGTCACACCAAGCAACCTCGGCGCCCGCGAATTGCACCGCGTTGGGCACGACTACGCAAGTGTATGCGGGGACAATCACTTGGTCGCCCTTGCCGATTTGGAATGCTTCCAGTAGCGCCGACAGGGCAAACCGCCCAGCGCCGAAGGCGGATGCATGTGGGGCGTCGAGTTTTGCTCGAAACTGGTCTTCGAATCGGGGCACCCAATCATCATTAGCGGGCCGCCGAAGGCTACGTACGTCGCCGCCCGTGAGCGTCATGAATTCGAACGTGGGGAGCACTTGCCTGCGCTGCATCGCCTGGCGCGCCTTGGCGAGGACTAAACGCACCGCGATACCGCCTCCAGCACGTCTCCAACGTCGTCATCTGACAGATTGGAGCCTAATGGCAGGCTCACGGTTCGTCGCCCAATTGCAGTAGCGTTCGGGAAATCCTCGGTCCGCCACCCCAGGTGTTCTTGGTAGTACGGATGCTCTGGTAACGCAAGGTAGTGGACTCCCACGCCGATGCCTTGGGCGGTCATGCGGTCGAGGAACCGGTCCCGCTGGTCCAACTGGATCGTGTAAAGATGCAGGGCATGGCGGTCGCCGCCATCCATGTGGCGGTCGGCTGGTCGGTCCACTTCGCTGGGCAATTGCTTGTCGTACGCGTCCCAGACGGCGCGTCGCCGCTTCAGGTTCGCCTCAACGCGGGCCAACTGGTGAATGCCTAGTGCCGCTTGCAGGTCAGTCATGTTGTACTTGTAACCGGCCTCCACCACTTGGTAGTGCTTGTAGCCCTCGTCGCCGTACCGCTTCCAGGCGTCCTTCGTCATGCCGTGCAGGGCCAGGGTCTTGATGCGGGCCGCAGCCTCGCCGTCTCGTGTGGTAACCATGCCGCCCTCGGCCGTGACCACATTCTTGGTGGCGTAGAAACTGAAGCAGCCCACGTCCTTGGTTCCCACGTGTTCTCCGGCACTTTTGGCTTCAATGGCGTGCGCACAGTCCTCGATGAGGCGCAGGTCATGGTCCTGGCACAGGTCCCATAGGCCCTCCACATCACAAGGTCTGCCGGCGAAGTGGACTGGTAAGATGGCCTTGGTGCGCGGCCCAATTGCCTCGGCTACTGCTTCAGGATGTATGTTGAGGTCGTCCTCCACGTCAACCAGGACGGGCGTAGCTCCCGCGTGTAGGATTGCATTCGCCGTGGCACAGAACGTCATGGGGGTCGTGATGACCTCGTCCCCGGCGCCGATACCGGCCGCCAGAATCGATAGGTGCAGTGCTGCCGTGCAAGACCCCACCGCCACAGCATTGGTCGCGCCTTTGTACGACTGGAAGTCGGCCTCGAAGCGAGCCACCTTGGGGCCGGTGCCGACCCAACCGGACCTGAGGCTCGCTACCACCTCATCAATCTCCGGCTCCTGGATGTCGGGGCGACCGAAGACCAGGAAGTCGTCCTTGGCGCGAACGGGTTCCACGCGTGGTGGACGCATGGTGTGTCGCATAACGCCGTCGCTCCGACGGCCCCAAAAGGATGCATGGCCTGCCAGGCGTGTTGGCTCAACCTTCATGGTTCCTCGTGGGAGCCCCCAAATGTGGTACGACCGCCATTGCCGCGTTCCTCGACGAACACCCGGAGGTGTACGTGTCCCCCGTCAAGGAGCCCAATTGGTTCAACGACGACGTGGCGTTGTTCCGGCGCGTCAATTCGCTGGACGACTACCTCCGCTTGTTTGACGGCGCGCCAGATGGGGCGCGATGCGGTGAAGCCACCACGGGTTACCTGTTTAGCAAGCGGGCGGCCGCCAACGTTCACGCCGCGTACCCTGACGCCCGTATCGTCGCTTCCTTCCGCGACCCCGTCGAGATGTTACCGGCGTTACACGCCCAACTCCTCTGGGAGGGCGTCGAACGGGAGCGGGATTTCGCCCGCGCCTGGGCCAAGGATGAGCCGGGACGGCTGCCGGACGGCATCACCTACCGAGGGGCCGTGGCGTACGCCGATCAATGGCAGCGGTACTTGGACGTCTTCAGCAAGGACGCGTGCCTGGCGGTAACCATGGATGATTTGCGCCGGGACGTCGAAGGCACCTACGCTCGCATTTGCCGGCACATTGGCGTGGATGATGCATTTCGCCCCGAATTCCGCGTCGTCAACGAACGAAAATCCATCCGGCGATGGTGGGTGCACCGGCTTCTGTGTCGGGTCCCGCATACATGGGCGGCCACTCGACCGGGGGGCTGGGTGTACAGGGCCAAGCACTGGAACGCGGGCAAAGCCAAACCCAAGCCGCTGGATGACCGCACGGTGGCGAGCATCCGAAGCGCCACGAGTGGCCAGGTGGAGCGCCTCGCAGGCATGATGGGTCGCCAACTATGGCATTGACCCCAACGCCTTTGACGCGGTGCGGGTCGCCGTGGCCGTGAGCATCTGGGCCAAGCGTGCGTGGGATGGACTGTTGGTGCCCCTTGCTAAGCAAGCGGGGGACGCCATCATGCCCATCTACGGCACGACGGACTTCGAGACCAAGGGGGACGACAGTCCGCTCACGGCGGCTGATCTTGCCGCCAACAAGGTCATCGAAGCCAAACTGGCTCGTGCCACGCCCAGTATTCCCGTCGTCAGCGAAGAGGGCAGCCACGAATTGAGCGACTTGTGCTGGATTGTTGACCCGCTCGACGGCACCAAGGAATTCATCAAGCGTAACGGCGAATTCACTGTCAACATCGCACTCGTCCGGGACGGCGAACCAGTTGCCGGCGTCGTGCACGCCCCCGCCCGCATGGAAACCTGGTTTGGTCAAGGGGACCAAGCATTCCACGAAGACCGCCACGGGACCCGTCGACCCATTGCCGTCGTAGTGCCCCACGACCCCCTGCGCGTGGTGGTGAGTCGCAGCCATATGGATGACACCACCAAGGCATTCCTCGACGGGCTCCCCGACCACCGAACGGTAGCCACTGGTAGTAGCCTCAAGGTGTGCCGTGTAGCCGACGGCAGCGCCGACCTCTACCCCCGCTTCGGCCCCACCATGTGTTGGGACATCGCCGCTGCAGACGCTGTGCTACGTGCCGCGGGCGGCGCCTGCCACGGCCCTGATGGCCTGCTTACATACCGGGAACTACGCAACCCCCCCTTCATCGCCGCTCACCCGGCCACCGAATCCTACCTGGAGAACGCATGGAACTAACCCAAGAAGTAGCAGCCCTCCGCGAACGGCTCATCGATATGCCGAGCATTGACCTTGACCCGCGGCAAGCCTGCGATTTGGAGATGATTGTCACGGGCGGCTTCGCTCCGCTTACCGGCTTCCCCGGCCAAGCCGACCACGACGCCATCGTGCGCGACATGCGGCTCGCCGATGGCACCCTATGGCCCATGACCATACCCCTTGACGTGGATCATGCCTTTGCTGAGTCCGTGGCCATTGGCGACCACGTCGCCTTGCGCGACTTGGAAGGCGTCCCAAAGGCAGTACTGGAAATCACGGACATCTGGGAGCCTAATCGAGAAGCAGAATGCCAAGCCGTGTACGGCACAACGGACCCCAAACACCCGGGCGTAGCCCGCACCATGAATGGCGGCGCGGTGTACCTCGGCGGCCCGGTCGTGGTGTTGGAAGAACCCACCCACCACGACTTCCAAACCTTGCGTCATACACCGGCCCAGGTGCGCCAACTCATCGAGGAGAAAGGGTGGGAACGCGTTGTTGCATTCCAGACCCGCAACCCTCTCCACCGTGCCCACCACGCCATGACGGTTCAGGCAATGGAAGACAACGATGCGGGTTTCCTCCTGCACCCCGTGGTCGGCATGACCAAGCCCGGCGATGTTGACCACTTCACGCGGGTGCGGTGCTACCGGGCCATCATGAACGAGTACCCCGAAGGACGGGCCATGCTCAGCCTCCTGCCTCTGGCAATGCGTATGGCCGGGCCGCGTGAAGCGCTCTGGCATGCTATCATCCGAGCCAATTACGGTGCCACCCATTTCATTGTGGGTCGGGACCATGCCGGTCCTGGACTTGACTCTCAGGGCCAGCCCTTCTACGGCCCCTACGATGCCCAGGAACTCGTGGCCAAGCACGAAGAAGAAGCCGGCATCAAGATGGTGCCCTTCCGCATGATGGTCCACGTGCGCGGCCGTGGCTACATCCCCATTGACGAAGCTAAGGATGACACGGAAACCCAGAACATCTCGGGCAGCCAACTTCGTGATCTTCTCCGCAGCGGCGCCGACATCCCCGAGTGGTTCAGTTTCGCAAGCGTCGTGGACGAACTCCGCTACGCGTACCCCGCGCGGAAACAACAAGGGTTCACGGTGTTCTTCACGGGACTGTCGGGTGCCGGCAAATCCACCATTGCAAACGCCCTCGTTGCTAAACTCATGGAGCACGGCAAGCGGCCCGTGACCCTGCTTGACGGGGACATCGTTCGTCGCAACCTGTCCAGTGAATTGGGCTTCAGCCGCGAACACCGCGACCTCAACATCCAACGCATCGGCTTCGTGGCCAGTGAAATCACTAAGAACCGGGGCGTAGCCATCTGTGCCCCCATTGCCCCGTACGATGCGACTCGGCGTGCCGTGCGCCAAGGCATCGAAGCCGTCGGTGGGTTCGTCCTTGTTCACTTGGATACGCCGCTCGAGGTCTGTGAGTCTCGGGACCGCAAGGGGCTCTACGCGAAGGCACGCGCTGGCATCATCAAGGAATTCACTGGCATTAGCGACCCGTATGAGGCGCCCCAAGACGCGGAAGTAGTCCTTGACACCAGTCAATTGACGCCGCAGGAAGCCGCCGACCAAGTTTACGCGTACCTGGAAGATTCCGGGTACCTGTAACAGGTAGCCCACCAAGCCTATATCTAACGGAAATCTGGGACGGCACGTCCCTTCTATAGGGGGACGAACGAGGCATACACGATGCTGGAGCAACTCCCGTCGCCCCCCCATCCCAAGACCCGTGTGGACACAAAGCACGCGACGGCTGCCCAGATTGAAGCCGAGGCGCAGCGCCTCGCTGCAGCCATCGGCCAGCCCGAACGCTGGGGCTTGGAGATGTGCCGCATCATCGCACCCCTGACCCTGGAGATTCAACGACTCAAGGAGCAGGAGGACGCCGTTCTCCTCGCACACTCGTACCAGACCCCCGACATCGTGTACGGCGTGGCCGATCACGTTGGCGACTCCTATGGGTTGAGCGTGGATGCCAGCAATGCCGAGCAGGGCACGATTGTATTCAGCAGCGTTCGTTTCATGGCGGAAACCGCCAAACTACTCAACCCCGACAAGCGAGTCCTCATTCCTGAACCGGATGCTGGTTGCTCTTTGGCCGATGGAATCACTGCTGCCGACGTCCGAGCCCTCAAGCAGCGCCACCCCGGCGTCCCGGTCATGTGTTACATCAACACGACCGCCGCGG
Source organism: Thermoplasmatota archaeon (assembly GCA_041622975.1). Taxonomy (GTDB): domain Archaea; phylum Thermoplasmatota; class E2; order JACPAO01; family JAHFTW01; genus JBFJXH01. Next base: position 16,730 of record JBFJXU010000002.1, on the reverse strand, counting down.
TGAAGGCAGAATGTGATGTTACCTGTACCAGCAGCAATTACCTCGATATCGCCCGTAACCTGCCGGGCGACGAATTGCTGTTCGTCCCGGACCGCTTCATGGGTGCTCACCTCGCCAAGGAACTTGCAGGCCAGAAGACCGTCCACTACTACGACGCCGCCGAATGCGAGGTCCACGTCCAATTCAAGGAAGGCAGCATCAAGGCGTGGAAAGATCAGGCGCGCGGCGAGGGTCGCGACATGCGGGTCCTGGTCCACCCTGAATGCGACCCCAAGGTCCTGGTGCAAGCAGACTTCGTGGGCTCCACCGAGAAAATGATGAGTGAAGCCCGGCGGCTCGTCGCTGACGAAGGCGTGACCGACATCATGCCGATTACCGAATGTGGCACAGCTGACCGCCTGCGTGCCGAACTACCTCAGGCCAACGTCATGGGTGCCTGCGTGCTTTGCCCCCACATGAAGAAGTCCACCCTCGCCAGCATTGTGGCGTGTTTGCAGAAGCCCGAGGACCACGAAGTCCACATCCCTGAGGAAGTGGCTTCGGGTGCCCGCGCATGCATCGACGCCATGTTCCGGTATCAAACCGCCTGAGACTCAATACGCACGAGTAACGACGCGGCCGCCCGGCTGGAGCGTCCCCGTTCTGGGCGCCCCGGCTACGATGATATCGCCGTTGCACGTGACGTTCCCGACCTCGCAATCGCCAAGGAGAAAAACGTCGCTGCCGGCATCCAAGTCATCCACGCGGGCGCCGTGCTGGATGATGATGCGCCCCGTGGCATCGACGCTCCCCGCGAGGCAGTGGGCGCCGATGATTACTTCGTGGCCTCCGCTCACTGGTCCCGCTACTGTGGCGCCCCGGCACAGCATTACTGCGCCACCGTGCCGGATAGGTCCCTGGACGGCTGCTCCGTGGCCCACCCAAAGGTCTTGGTCGCGACTAGAGGTCAGGCCTGGGACGCGACTGGCTCGTGGCACAAGGAACCCTCCCGGCACGCGGAACGGGGCGTCCACGGGCCAGGCGGGCAGTTCTCGCATTAACGGCGCCGGGCGATGGCGATGGCTGCCAAGGCGCCGATGAGGATGGGCACGGCAACCCCTGGGCTCTCCTCTTCCTCGCTGTCGCCGCCGCTGCCGGGGGGCAGGTCGTTCACGAAGACGAGCGTGACCTGCTGGTCGGGGGTCTTGAGGTCGCCGTCCTGCATGTAGTGGCTCCACGTCTTGAAGATGAACGTATCCTCGGTCCAGTCGTCTAGCGGGGGCGTGTAGGTCAAATCCTGGGTCAAGGTGGTTTCCTGACCGATTTGGTCAACCACGTTGATGAATGTGGGAATGGCCACGCTGCCCATGGCGCCTTCAACGGCTTCGAACATGAGCATGGTGTCTGCATTGGCGGTCACAGTGATTTGCATGGTGACGCTTTCACTAGCATTGGTCACCATGATGGTCGTTCCAGGTGCGAATGTGAACTGGTATCCGGGGCGGTAGCCGGCCTGCGCAGTGGTAGTCGTCTCGCCCGTCTCGTCGCCGAGCATGGCCGTGATGGCAATCTCCGCGGGCTGGAAGCCGGGTGCCGCGTTGGTGGGGGCGTAGGTGATGGTGCCGTTGCCGGCGACCGAGCCGCCGGGGATGCAGCCGGTCGGGTCCAGTTCCACATCCGTGCCCGTGGCCCCCATCCAAACGGGGGCGGATACGTTGACCGCGACCGTACTGCTGCCGCCTGCTTGCAGGATGGTGGCGCAGCCGACGCTCACACTGAATTCTTGGGTCGCCGTGGTCCCTGGGTCCACGGGGTCGATGGGCTCGCTTGCCACGACCGTGATGCCCTGCAATTGTTGGCCCTGCACGCCGGGTGCTAGAAGGGCTGCTGCCGCGAGCATCAAGATGAGCGTCCGGGTTCGCATGGGTGCATCCAATTCCGGGGTATATATCGCCATTATGGGCACACGCCACCGGCTGCGGCTTTACGATCCGATTTGCAGGGGGTCGGCGAGGCGCTTGATGAGGGCAATGGCCGACAGGGCCGCAAGTCGCGACGAGCGGGGGTTGTCCGGGCTGGCGCGGTTCTCCACTTCAATCCGGGCCCGGCCGAAATCTCCCTCTAGGATGACCTTGTGGCTGTTGCGACTGGCTAGTGGATCCACCGCGACCTGGACCCATGTGTCGTCGAACCCCAAGCCTGCCAGGCTAAGGCTGGCCGCCACGTTGACGTTCTTCGGAAATGCGGCAACGGCGTCCCGTGCAGGCCCGTTGAACAGGAGGGTCCACTTGTCTACGTCTTGATCTAATCCTGCCAAGGGTTTGGTTGTCACCAAAGTCACTGCCTTGAGGTCGGCGCATGCCGCCGCACGCAACCCATCCAAGCCCATGATGGCACCGCTCGGTACGTGGATCTTGGCGCCACTGGCGCGTGCCAGTGCCACCAATTCATCCTTCAGTTCATCATCCGCGAGGGCGCCGACGGTGAGAATGAGGACGCTCTTTCCTTCCTGCAAGGCTTGGCGGACCGTGGTCTGCACGACGCCCTTGTTTGCTGCCTCAACAACGAGGTCACTCGCGGCAAGGAGTGCCTCGGGGTCGCTGGCCACGTCGATGCCTGGCGTGCCTTGGATTGTTGCCGATGCATCTGGGTCGATGTCGTACACGGTCACCGAGGCAATGTCGTCCATGGCTGCCGTGGCCAGGGCAATCTTCGAGCCGAGGGCTCCGCAGCCCATGATGCCGATACGCACGTTGGGGCCACCACCCGGCACCGCTTAAGGACGAGTCGGCGTGGCGGCGCCCGAGGACTGGCTGGCGGCCTACATCAAGGAGGACCTCGGCGACGGGGACGTCACGAGCAATGCCATCTTTGACCACGAAGAAACTGGCCATGCCGTGATGCGAGCCCGGGAGAGAGCGTTCCTGGCGGGCATCCACGTGGCCGTGGATGTATTTGCTCGCTTTGGCGTACATGCGCAAGCCCTGGCACCGGATGCTTCCTGGGTTGAGCCGGGGAACGAAGTGCTCGCCGTGGAAGGCCCTGTTCGCGGGATTCTGGCCGCCGAGCGGTTGGCCCTCAACATGGTTGGTCGCATGTCCGGGATTGCTACCATGACGCGCATGCTCAATGATCGCCTCGCCGACGAGCGAGCAGTCGTTGCTGCCACCCGCAAGACTACGCCTGGGTTCCGCAGATACGAGAAAATGGCTGTCCTCCTGGGAGGTGGAGATGCGCATCGGGACGGGCTGTGGGACGTGGCGATGGTCAAGGACAACCACATCGCCGCCGCCGGGGACGTTGCCAAAGCGGTTCAAGCAGTCATCGACGCCCGGCCGGACGTGCAAGTGGTTTGCGAGGCCGACACCTTAGCTCAGGCGAGGGCCGCGGCAGCAGCCGGCGCCCATTGGGTCCTCATTGACAATCAAGAGCCCCATGTGGGCAAGGCTTGGGCCGAGGCCGTCTGGAAGGACCACGCCCATGTCCGCATTGAAGCAAGCGGGGGCATAACACCCGACCGGGTTCAGGAGTATGGCTGGGCGGATCGCATCAGCCTGGGAGCACTTACGAACCGGGCTCGTTCCATGGACTTTGGCCTGGACTGGGGTGCCACATGACGCCGACCAACATCCCGGATGACCACCCTCGGGCCGAAAGCCTGCGCACCCGCGAGGCCCTCAAGGATGCCGTAGCGGCCGGCTTGGTGCATGCAACGGGACTGATTGCCCATGGGCGAGGCGAGGCATTCGATTATTTGCTTGGCGAGCAAACGCCGCCCGAGGCCGCGCTCGCCATCGCGGAATCGGCTCGGCTTCTGCGCGAAGCCAAACATCCTGTGTTGAGCCTCAACGGCAACGTCGTGGCTCTGGCTGCCGGACGATGCGTACAACTTGCGGAAGCGATTCCGGGATTGCGTCTGGAAGTCAATCTGTTCCACCGAACGCCTGAACGGATTGATGCCCTCGTTGCTGCCATGGAGAATGCAGGCGCGCCGGCTGGCTCCGTTTTGGGTCGCGAAGCAACCGCTCGTATTCCTGGCCTCGATAGTGATCGTGCCAAGTGTAGCGCCGACGGTATCGGTGCCGCGGATGTAGTCCTAGTGCCCCTTGAGGACGGGGACCGATGCGAAGCCCTCGTGGCCATGGGCAAGACCGTCATCACCATCGATTTGAACCCCCTTAGTCGAACGGCGCGCACCGCGCACGTAACCATCGTCGACGAACTACGGCGGTCTCTTCCTGCCCTAGCCACGGCCCAGCCAAGCCAGGCGTCATTTGACAACGAAGCCAACCTGATGGCGGTGCGGCGGCGTATGTGCCGAGTGCTGGAAGGTTCCACAACAACAGCATAGGGCTTTTACGCGCTGGGATGGACTGGTGGCACCGGATGCGCACCGCTTTGCTCCTCGTAGCCCTGCTGCTGGTTCCCGTGGTCTTAGGTGCCACGGACCCCGGACGCCGCAGCGAACCTGAACTTACAACCACAGGGCAAGCGACCGCGTTGGCCATGGCCCGGGACAGCGGCTGGATTGCTGCCGGCTCCCGCGACCCTGGTGGCCGCGTCGTGAGTGACGGCGGCACCCCGCCCACCTTTGATAGCAGGCCCGATGAGGATGTCTGGTTCCTTTGGAATCAGCGCGGCATCCTACAGATCTTCGACGATGCTGACCGGGCGGGCTGCATCGACGAACTCGACGACTTGCAACAGGAGCAACAGGAGGCGGAAGGGGCGACGGGCAACTGTGTGGGCCACGTGGTTGACGTGGACATCAGCGCTGATGGACGCAAACTTGTCGTAGGCAGCGATGTGGGTGGCGGCGACAGCGAAGTTCTCCTCATCGACCAGGCCGGCAGCATCCGGCGGCTATCGTACCGCAGTGAAGGCCAGATTCCCGCCGCCATCGTATCCGTCGCCATTGACGACAGTGCCGACCGCGTCCAGGTACTCCTTGACCGCTCCACGGTCCAGCAAGACCGAGCCACGGTGTACCGGTACACATGGAGCAACGTGGATCGGCCCCAGTACGCCCAGAACCTGACGGGCGTCCCCGCCGCCATGGACATGAGCGAGGACAACAAATGGGTCATCGTCGGCGCTGGCGCCCACCACCGAATCCAGGCGGACAGTGGCTCCGTACTCACCAGTCCCAAGCCTGGCAGTAGCGCGGAAGCAACCGCAGTGGCGGTCAGCGACCAATTCCCGTACTGGAGCATCGCCGCGTACACGCGGGGTAGCCTAACCGTCCACAACGAACAGGAAGCCGAACGCATCGCCTTCCAGAAGCGCACCAGCCTCGTGGACCAAACGGCAGTGGCCATTACGGCCACGGGCTCGCACGCCGTGGCCGGCGATGCCGCGGGCGTCATTCGACTCTACAAACTCTCCACAACTGACCCTGACAAGATGCAACAGGTGGGCAACTCCGTCACTCTCGGTGATCACATTACGAGCCTCGCCTTCAGTGGCGATGGCAAGTACCTCGCAGCGGGTGCGCAAGGAGGCCAGATTGGGCTCTACCGCGTAGCAGCCGATGGCTTAGGCCGCATCTTCACGGACAAAATGGAAGGTGCCGTGGTCGACGTGGCCACCGACTTGCACGGCGAGCGATTGGCTGCTGCGGCAGGAAAGATTGTCAGCGTTTACGAAGCCAAGCATGACATCCGCGCCGTCCTGCCCAGTGACCTAGAATTCAAGCCCGGCGAACGCCGCGCCCTCCTGGTGGGCCTACGCAATGATGGCAACCGGGACGAAGTCCTCGACGTGGACGTAACCTGGCCGGATGGCCTTGCCATCTTCCGCGACGATGAGCCGATTTCCATTCCGGCAGGCGGCAAGGGAGAACTGGCCCTTGACATCGTGACCGAGGAACTCCTTGCTCCCGGCACCTATACTGCACTCATCAATTACACACTGGAGCGAGGCGGAACGAAGAGCGTGCAACTTCCCATCAAGGTCCCGGTCATTGACAAGTGGTCAGTCTCAGCCAGTGGTGCAACCAGCCAATCCATCCAGGCGGGCGGCTTCGCCAGTTTCCCCTTGAATGTCAAGAATGAAGGCAATGCTGCCAAGGACGCCAAGGTTGTTGCAACCGTGGACAAGTCCGGTTGGATTGTCACGGCAGCCCCCAACCCAGTGCGCATTACGCCAGGCGGTTCACAGACAATCCATGTTGACCTACGTGCCCCTGAGGGCGCGCCTGAGTTGGCAGTCGCCAAGGTCACGGTGATCCTGGACAATGACCGCGACCAAACCCTGGAATTGACGGCTACAGTGGATGCCAGTTTCCAGCCCGGCCTCGAGGGGCCTAACAACATCCAGGTGAACCGCGGCGCGGTGGCGGAATTCAACGTCACGCTCCGGAATGATGGTAACGCCGTCGACTCCTTCCAGATGTCAGCTTCGAATGTGCCGCCGGGCTGGGCCTTGCTGATTCAAGACGAGCCGGACCGCACCCGTGTGATTGACGTGGACCCACTCGAGGAACGACGCCTCAGGGTCCAGGTGCAGGCCCCCAGCAACGCTGAGGAGAGCATCACCATCCCCATTCTCCTGAAGGCTCAGAGTGAGGCAGATCCCACTCGGACTGCGAGTAAGACGATCCTCGTGGGCCTCGTTTTGCCCGCCGTGGATGAGACGGAACCCGATAATGGGACGCCCGTGGGGGTGGCCGTGGCCCTCCTGGCGGTCGTTGCTGCAGTAGCCCTGGGACGTCGCCGACTCTAATTCCGCGACAGAGGCGAGGCATAAGGTATTTGAAGCCCCAGTGACACGGCTGCCTATATCGGACCACGCCCGTGGTCGACTGTTTAAAACATAGGTGGACAATGACAACCTCTCGGTTCCTTCCCCTTGCGCTAGCCGCACTCCTGATGCTTCCCGCCCTGTCTGTGACGCCGACTGCTGATGCGCAGTCGTCGCCTGTAGACAATCTGCTCTCTCGCCTTGGAGACAATCTCCAGACGCGAAACGAGTGGAGTACGTTCTACCTACAGAGTCAGGAGACCGTCAGTCCCGGTGAAGACCGTGATGTGCCAGAGGAGGTTCCCAGTGAAATTCCAGGTGTAGGTCCAATTGACCACCCGGACTTCCGCTTCCGCCTCGACACCCTCCGGCCCACGGCCGATAACAGGGTTGACACACCCTTCGGCGACACTCCGGAGACGGCGGGCGAAAATGATCGCCTCATCGTAGTTGGTGACGAGCAGACCGTCCGCCTCATCCCGCCCTTCACCGGCATTGACTCCACGCATCAGGTCTTCGCCGCTGAAGTGGCCCGGTTTGATCAGGCTCCTCTCCTGGACGTCGAGTGCCCCTCCACCAGCACCTTCGACCCGAACACCGACACCTGCCACACCATTACCCAGGTGCGCGCCAACATCTTCGCCAGCGGCCTCGCTGCTGCCGGCATCGAACTCCCTGACACGGTAATCGGCGGCCAGCGCGTTGCCCCTAGTGAACTGGAACTCGACCTCTTTGTGGTCGGCAAGAACGGCCAGCGCATCGACAACATTGATGATGCGCCCGACTGCGAACAAGACCAGTTCTGTAAGACTCCGTGGCCCCGTGCCACCATGACCCTGAAGCGCCAGGACGCGGACATTCAGGCCAGCACCAGCACCATTGGCACTGGCGCCGTCAGCGCGTACACGGGTACCCTCGACTTCGGCGAGGAACCCCTAGAACTCCTCAACGGCCAACGCCTTGGCTTCGACATCCGTGCCCAGCAAGGCGCTGCCGTGCTCCACCTGGGCAAGAAACTCTACCCCAGCAGCATCAACACCTTCGGTGACAGTGCCCGGGTAGCGGTCTGGGCCGAAGACTTCCGTGCCCTCTCCAGTGGTGCCGCAATCGGCGACTACGTGAGCGACAACTTCGCCTCCGCGGCCAACCTACCCCCGGCCCAGCGCCATGTGGTGGTCAAGTCAGTCCACTACAACGTGTGGGGTAACGACGAGGGCAACTGTCCCAACGTTTCCAACCCCGCCCAGGCCCGCAACTTCCAATGTCCGTTCGATAACATCGACCAAACCCAGCACCGCCTGCGCATCCTGCGCATCGACCAAACCAGTCGCGGCCTCTTCGATGGCACTCCCATCGTCCTTGACCCCCTCGGCGAGGGTGGCGTAGAAGCCAGCCGCGAGGCTCGCTGCTGCAACGCCGTCGGCGGCCCCATCAAGTACACCCGCGAATTCCGCTCGGGCTTCCCCAGCGACGACTTGGCGGTCTACACGTACGACTTTGCCTACCCCAGCGACTTCAAGGATGGCACGTACGAAATCCAGATCTTCCAACCCACGAGCCACCTCAACCCATGGGTTGTTGGCCACCGCTTCAACGTGGCTACCCTTGACTTCAAGGTGAGCGCGGCTCCCGGTGAGGTCCTGACCCACAAGGCCCTAGCCGGTGAAGCCACGGACTACGTCTTCCGGCTGGTCAACAATGGCACCATCGCGGACCAGGTCTCCATGACCGTGCGCCCTGGACCTGCTGGCTGGAAGGCTGAACTCTCCGAGTCTTCCATCCAAATGGATGCCAACAGCCAACGAGACGTGCGTCTGCGCGTCACGCCGCCGGAGACCGCCAAGCCCGGCGACAAGGCGGTCCACACGGTGAGTGTGGTGAGCGGCACGAACAGCCTCGAGACCATCACTGTCACCACCAACGTCGTGGACCCCGTTGAAGCGGTACCCGGCGTCAAACTGAGCACCTCCAAGTCTGTGGTGCCCGTGCGTCCCGGTGACACCAATGCTGTGCCCATCACGGTCCGCAACACGGGTCTTCGCGCAGACACCTTCGTGACCACGGTCAGCGCCCATGGTACCTCTGCTGGCAACAACTGTGGTTCGTGGGGCCTAGGCCTAGAGCGCGCCACCAATGAAATCAGCAGCCAGAGCCGCGTGGACTTCATTGTCAAGGTTACACCTCCCAGTAATACCCCTGCCTCCATGACCTGTGTTCTCACGGCCAAGGCGCAGGGCCTGGACTTCGGCGGTGTGAGCCAAGCGCTCCTCATCCCCATGCAGATCACAGTCGTCACGGACATGGCACTCGGCTTGTTCGACACCACGGACCGCCAACTGCGCGGTGCTGGTGCAGACCGCTGTGAAAGTGACTTCAATGTCGGCTTCCGCCCGGCGGACTGTTCGATCGACAGCGACTCCGATACCCGCTACGATACCAGCACCATCGCCCGCATTGAACTGCGCAACGCCGGTGACCTACGTGACAACATCACGTTGCAAGCGGCCTGGCTTCGAGGCAGTGGCGTCGAATACGGTGCCTGTGAGCCCGGTGAGGGTAGTGGCCGCGATGGCGTCCCGGACGGCTGGCGCTTCCAGTTCCCCCCGACCGGCATCATGCCGGACAACCCGCAACCGGGTGTGCGCACGCTCAAGACGGTCACCGTCGAACCTGGCAAGACGAGTTACCAGTTCCTTGAACTTGGTTACCTAACCGGCAATGTGTGCGGTGGATCCGGCACCCCTGCAGGGAACCAAGCCACCATGCGTGTCACCGCCCGCAGTGCCAACGACCCCACCGTCACGCGCACCATGGACATCCCCGTGAGCGTCGTGGGCAAGGGTGACAGTTACGATAACAACCTGGACCGCTACCCGCAGGCCCGCTACGGCGTGTCTATCGAAATGGGCAACGGCCAGAAGTCTCTCAAATCCACGAGCATCGACGACCTTGACCCTGCTGAATACCGCCTCCGTGTCGCCAACACCGGCAACGAACGCAGTCAGGTCACCGTGAGCCTGCAGCCCGCCAGTGAAGGCTGGACCCACGCCATGCGTGTGGTGGACCGCGTACCCAGTGGTGTCAGTTGCAGTGCCGACGATTCATCCAACCGCCGCTTTACCTGCGACCTCGGCAGTTACGACGAAGCGGTGTTCGGCGTCACCCTGACGCCTCCCGCCGAGGGCGCCGCCATTGGCGACACCCACGGCGCCACCGTCACCGCCACCACCCAAGGGGCCTCCGGCACCGTGGTGAGCAGCCAACAACTCACAGCCCGCATCATCGGGTCCTTCGACTACGTTAGTACCCTGCACGCGACCGCCATCCACCTGAACGCTGGCCAGAACACACCCGCCAGGGTGCCGTTCACCATCCACAACACGGGTACCGAGGACGATACCTACCTCATCATCGTCCCCACCGCCCCCCTTGGATGGAGTGCCACGCCCAGCCTTCGCAGCATCGAAGTACCCAGTGGCGAAGTCTACCACGGCTTCGTCGAAGTGACTGCCCCTGAAGCGGACAAGACCGGCGACTTCCAGTTGCAGATCCAATCCGAAAAGAGCGGGGCGGCCAAGTTCCACGGCTTCCGCGCCACCAGCCACGCCGCCCACCAGAACTTCGAGTTCACCGGTGACAATGGCGGGGACCAACTGATCAAGCGCGGGGAAGTGACCCGTGTAAAGGTCACAGTCACCGACAAGGCGGCCGCGGCTGCCAACAGTGTCAACCTCAGCGTTGACTCCCTCAGCGCGCTGCCCCCCGGCTGGAAGATTAGCCCCGCCCGGTACGACAACGTGGCCATTGGCGCCAACGGCATTGTCACCCGTGAATTCAACATCACGGCCCCGGAAAATGTCCTGGGCGTCAGCCGCGTGCCCTTCCACTTGAAGGCCCAGGCCGGCCAACGCCAAGCCTGGACCGACGTGACCGTCAGCCTGGCAAGCAGTTTCGGCGTCGGCCTCAAGGTCGTGGACGAAACCTTCACGCCCACTATCGGCCGCGCCGGCACCAACACGTTCCAATTGGAAGTCAAGAACCGTGGTCTCTCTGCGGACACCGTAATCTTCTGTGAGAACACCATCCCCAAGGAGTGCAAGCACTTCTTCAGTGGTCCCCGTGCCCTGCAAGGATGGCGCATTGACTACAACCCCGAGCGCATTGCTCTTGGCCCGCAGGAGACCGCCATCGTGGAAGCCACGATTCGCGCACCCCGGACCTACAACGTCAACCCGGGTGAAGTGGTCACGGCCTTCATCTTCGCTGAGAGCCAAGGTGACCCCACGCGCGGTGGCAGCGTCGAATTGCAACTGGTGAGTGCTCAACACAAACTGGATGCCAAGCCGCTGAGCCCTACGGTCTGGGTCGAACCAGAATCCCGGGCCACGCAGACGATTGTACTCAACAACACGGGCAGCCTGATTCTGCCCCGCATGACCTTGAAGCCGGTCCTCACGGGCCAGTCCACGCTCGACATCAAGAACCTGAACGTGGAACTCAGCCACAAGGACATCACCCTCGAACCGGGTGAGGCCCTCGAGGTGAGCATGAGCTTCGATGTCCCTGTGGATCCCCAGCCGATTCCCCAGTTCAACAAGCGGTTCAACATCCGCTTGGACATTGGCAGCCTAGATACCAACTTCAACCAGAGCCTCCCCGAACTGGGCCTTGGTCCCATCATGACGGAAACGCGCGTCATGCCGCACGTGGCCTTCGACGCCGACGACGACTTCGTTCGTGAATACGCCGTGGACCGCAACCAGGACCCCAAGGACGGCTTCGAGTACTTCCTCGAATCCAACCCCGACGAAGGCATCGCCTCGAAGTGTATCTCATGCCCGGGCACAGGGGAACCGCCTCTGGCCACGTTCCTCACAAGCGAAGCACGTGAAGCCAAGACGGTCACCATCACCCAAGCCAACCGCACCGTGAAGGTCCTCAACTACCCCATGGACCCTGATGACGACGGCGAAACCGAACTCATCCTCGACAGCGATGGCGATGGCTTGCCCGATATCTACTGGGATCCGGCCAGCACACCGGGCGACGCTACGCAAGTGTGGCAACGCCTCGGTACTGGTCGCGTCGGCGGCGGTGCCCTGCTCAACCTGCCCAAGGACGTAACCGGCGACGGCATCTTGGACTACCTCATTGACCTTGACCTCAACAACGTGTTGTCCGCGGACGGTATCTTCACCTTCCAAACCGGCACGCTTGACGTGGTCTTCGATGTCACTCAAGGTGAGTTCACAGAACTCGTCCACGTGGACTTCGACGGTAACGGTGTAACTGACTACGTCGTGGACCGCAACGGCAACGGCAAGGCCGACACGGGTGAACCGGTCATCTTCGCAGCCGACGGACGCATCCGAACGGTGCAACTCATCGACGTGGATGGCGACGGCGAACCCGACCAAGTCTACACCACCACGGACCGTGGACCCAACTACTTCCTGCGCGACGCCAGCGGCCGCAGCATCAGCATTGTGCTGCGCGACGTAACCGGCGATGGCGTCATGGATTGGACCTACGACATGGACGGTGACGGCATCGAGGAGAGTTACTACGACCCGGTCGAAGGAAAGACCGGCGTGGTGCCCCAGCAGAACACGCTGGCCGAGGTCGCCAAGGACTACTGGTACGTCTTGTTGCTCCTCATCACGGTCACGGCGCTCTTCGTTGTGCTTATTGGGGTGACCCGGAGGTAGCCGGTCGTGCGCCGCGCCCTAATCGCCGCCTTCCTGCTGGTGGCTTCCCTGCCCGTGCCCTCTGGGGCACAGACGAATCCCGTCATCTACGAGGAAGCCTGGGACATTGATGCAGGCAACTGGACTGCGGGCCCGCAACAGGACTCCACCCAGTGGCGCCGCATGTCACTAACCAGCTTCGGCGGCAGCGCTGGCGACTTCGGCTGGTATGCTGGTCGCGTCCAAGGCGGCGTGCCCCTCGGCTACGATACCGGCGTCTCGGTTACGCTCACGAGCAGTCCCATCGACATTACTGACCACCGGCTCATCGAGTTGTGGTACCGCGTGCAGGGCCAGAGCCGTGAAGCCGACGTGCTCTCCGTGCAAATGCGCGAGGTTGGTGCCGTCAGCGACTGGGTGACGATTCACACGGTCCGCGGCGCGGACCCTGACCGCCGGGAATTCCAGCAACTGCGGATTGTCACCCCCGAAATGGAGGCGTTCAATGGCAAGATGATCCTCGTGCGTTTCCTCTTCACGAGCAGCGCACAGCCCTTCGGCCCAGAGCCGCCAACTGGGTTCGCCATCGATGACATCCAACTTCGTGGCCCTGTGCTTCCGCCAACCGATGATGAAGTGGAAGAAGACCCGGACACCATTCCTGAGTCACAAATCCTCAGCCTCGACATCTGCCGCACCCAGGCGCAACGCGAAGCCGAGGGTAATACCCACCCAGTTGACCTCGTTGAGGACCAAGGGAAGACCTTGCGCTTCCGCGTGTTCTACGACAACTGTGAAGGCCAGTTCCCCGGCATCTACCTAGTCGGCGTCCGGATGAACCATACCGGTCGTGAGCGGCTCAACATCATCCTGGAACATGTGCCTCACTCCAATGAATTCATTGGCTACCTCAAGGTCAACAACCCGGAACTGGTTGTCGGAAACTGGGACATGCGCGTATACGCGTGGGCCGTCTCCAATACGCCGGGTCAGGCGCTCGTATATGACTTGACGTTCCGCGATGTGCCGGTCACCGCCACTGGCACGCACCCCGACATCAACGTCTGGGCTTTCGGCCGCGAAGGTGACAGCACATTGGACAAACAGCGCCTCGGACCCGGTGGCCAAATTCGGCTCGTCGTAGACGAGAACCGCGCCTGGCCGCAACTCCAGAAGGTCACCTACCAGCTGGAAGTCTTCCGCGGTACGCCGGCGCGCACCCTGAAGAGTCCAGAACTACCTCTTACGGCACCTTACGTCCTCACTTCCGGCATCTTGGATGAGGAAGGTCCGCAACAAGTGGTCGTGCGCGCCTACGACCGGGCCCGCCCCGCGTTCAGCCCCACCGGTGACAATGTCTCCACCCTGTCCATCCCATTGGACGTCGACTTGACTGCACCGGTCATCAAGATGTGGGCAAAGGGGCCATTCCAGGTGGACCGTCCCTTCCCCTTCTACGTCAACATCACGGAACCCTTCAGTCCCACGTACAAGTTGCGGCTCCTGGTAGGCTCCGAGACAGTGGCGGACCTCGAAGGCGAAGCCCCCGGGCAAAACCACACTTTCAACTTGGTCAGGAACCGCACGGGCTCCATGGTGATGACTGCCATCGCGACCGACGGCGTCAACCTGACGGCCCGCGAAACGTACACCGTGACGGTTCGCCCTGCCACGACCAACACAACCATTGGTGAACTAGCCTTGGATGGCATGTCACGCAAGAACCTCCTCATCGGGGGGCAGATGCGGCTCATCACCAATGCAACCCAGGAAGCAGGGTTCGCCAAGGTGCCTGTGGAGATTGTGCTACGCGCCCCTGATGGCCGGTACAACACGACCATGGAATTGGGTGCGGGCGCAACTAGGGAATGGCGCCCAACGCTGCCTCTGACCGTACCCGGCGTCCACACACTACGTGCCCGGGTTGACCCCCTCGAAGGCGTCGAAGAGGCTACTCCCGACAACCAAGAGGCGACGCTTGACGTCGAGATTTTCCTAGGTCGCGTGGACTTAGGGGACAAGTCGTTCCTTATCCGTGCCGGACCGCAAGGCCACGCCGCCTTCGCCGTGGACGCCGACAACAACGACACCTACAGCCTATCCCTACGCGACCTGCGCGCTGACCCGCCCTGCAATGGCGCTGTGTACACCTTCACGTACCGTGGCGAATTGCTGTGCTGGAACCCCCTCAAGCGTGACCCGCCGCCGAACCAGGTGGGCATCACCACGCTGTCGGGGCCGGTCAATGAAATCGATGACCAGGCCGAGAACAACACGCCCCTGCCCCTCGTCACGTTGCTGGCGGGCCTCATCTTCACGGCCTGGAGGCGACGCGACTGAGTTACCGTTGCCGCTTCCTGGGTGCTGCGGGCGACATCGGGCGCCTAGGCTTCCACGTGGAGACGCACGGCCAAAGCATTCTCCTGGACTACGGCATCGCGCCTGACAAGCCTCCGGAGTACCCGCTCGAAGCGCCGCCAATCGATCAAGCGATCCTCACGCACGCCCACCTAGATCACTCGGGAATGATTCCTGCCCTGCGGCGCATGGGGGTGGAGAGCGTCATGGCCACCCCCGTGACTGCCGAAGTGAGCACCCTCATGCACCAGGATTCCCTCAAGATTGCCCGAATCGAAGGGTATCCTGAACCGTTCTCGGACCCCGACATCCGCGCCACCGAACGCTCGTGGGACCACGTGGATTTCCGCCACCCGCGCCGCGTAGCCGACAGTGACCTAGAAGTCCGGTTCCACAGCGCCGGGCACATCCCTGGTGCCGCCCAAGTGGAACTTCGGGGCAAACGCCGGATGGTCTTCACCGGCGATCTCTATACGCGACCGCAACGCCTGGTAGGCGCTGGCAAGCCGGTTCGCTGTGACATTCTCTGCATGGAGACCACCTATGCGGGCCGGGAGCACCCCGACCGCACGGAGACCGAGCGCCGCTTCATTGACTTCGTGGATGACAACAGCCGTGCCGGTGGCACCACCGTGGCGGCGGTGTTCGCCGTGGGGCGCGCCCAGGAGATTGCCATGGTCCTAGCCGATCAAGGGTTCAATGTCTGGATGGACGGCATGGCGCGTCGCGTCAGTCAAATCTATCGCAGACACCCCCAGTTCCTCGCTGACGCTGGCCGCTACGAACGAGCCATTGGCGACATCAAGTACGTCCGCGGGCAACGCGGCCGCAGTATTGCCATGAAGGAGGCCGACGTCATCATTACCACTAGTGGCATGCTGGAAGGTGGCCCGATTCTGTACTACGCGGACAAGATTCGCAACGACCGCAACAGTGGCATCGCCTTGACTGGCTACCAGGTTCGGGGAACCAACGGTCGGCGTCTCATGGACGAGGGACACCTGGACATGGATCCCCATGACCCCGGTCATCAAATCAAGGAAATCCATTGCCGCGTCGAGCACTTCGACTTCAGTGCCCACGCCGGCCACCAGGATATGGTAGAGTTCGCCAAGGCAACCGGAGCCGACGACGTGGTGTTGTTCCACGGGGATAACCGCGAAGCGCTGGTCGAGGACCTGTCGGCCAACCACGCCCGCGTGCACCTCCCAGAGATGGGCGAGACCTTCCACCTTTGACAACGACCAAGAAGCGGCCCCCTGTGGGTGTCTCGTGGCAAGTGTCGTCGTCACCACGTACAACGAAGCAGTACGCTTGCCCCACTTGCTCGACAGCCTCGAAGGCCAAGACGCCCAAGTCATCGTGGTAGACGCCGGGAGCCCGGACGACACCGCCGTAGTTGCCCGCGAACATCCCATCGGTGCCACCGTTATTGAACAGCCCTGCACACGGGGCGAAGGCCGAAACCTGGGTGCAGATGTGGCCAGCGACGACCTCCTGTGTTTCATTGACGCTGACTGCATCGCCAACAACCGCTGGGTGCGGTCCCTGGTTGAGGCCAATGGTGGTGACTCCAAACGCGTAGTCGCCGGCAATACCCAATACCTCGGGTTCTGGGCATTCACGCGCCTGCACCGCGTTGAATTGCCCCACCAAGGCCAAGATACAACTTGGCCCAGCTGCAACCTAGCGTACCCGACCGACCTCTTCCGGAGCCTCGGTGGCTTCGACCCCACCTTCATTACAGCCGAAGACATTGACCTCAACTACCGTGCCGTGGAGAGTGGTGCCACCATTTACTATGAGCCGGAGGCAATCGTCTACGCCCATGCCCGAGACTCAGTGCGCGGCTTCCTCAAACAAGCCTACTGGAATGGCTACGGCCGCAAGCAATTGACTGCCAAACATGGCGGCCTATGGCATGAATACAGTTTCCGCGACATGTTGCGCTTGCAGGGAGCCGAC
>JBFJXU010000001.1:0-29027 GCA_041622975.1 Thermoplasmatota archaeon | reverse complement strand
ATTCAGGACTCTCACTCCTGCGACCCGGGTTCAAATCCCGGCAGGAGCACTGCGTGGCGTACCGCCACGCGCCGCTACGGCGGATTTGAACCCGTCCCGGGTTCTGTCGCAGGTCCTGTGGACCTGCTCCCCTCGGTCGTCGCTGTGCGACGACGCTCGAAAATCCCGCCAGGAGCACTGAAGCGCGAGCCGTGCGAGGGGTTCAGTGAGGGAGATCCTCCCCCTAATGGCGCCAGGTTTCGGGCAGGAAGATGAGCAGGGCGGTGAAGATTTCCAGTCGGCCGAACCACATCTCGGCGCTAAGGACCACTTTGCTCGCCATGGTCAAGCCCGCGTAGGATTGGGTCGGGCCAACGACGCCAAGACCGGGGCCTACGTTGGACAAAGCGCTCAGGCTCGCCGAGGCGGCATCCTCCACGCGTGCGAATGCGGGGTCCACAATCTCGAGCAGGACGGTGCCAAGGAGCCAGAGGGCGACGTAGGAGAAGAACAACGCCACAGTGGCCATGATGGTGCGGGAGGGTACAGTGCGGCCGCCAATGCGCAAGGGGACGATGGCTTGGGGGTGTCGGATGCGTACGAATTCGCGCCTGACAATTTTCCACAACAAGAGGACACGGACCATCTTGAGCCCCCCGGCGGTGGAGCCTGCCATTCCCCCTGCGACCATGGCAAAAACGATGATGAGTCGTGCCACGTCCGGCCATTGGTCGAAGTCGGCCGTGCCGAATCCCGTACTCGTCATCATGGATGCAACGACGAATGCACCGTCACGGATGGCTTGCATGGCTTCCATGCCGGCCCGTGTCAGGATGATGGCCATGACGCCCGAAACCAACACGAAGTTGGTCATGTAGAGGCGCCATTCGCCGTCGCGGAGGAGCGTTCTCCATTCTCCGTGGGACGCGAGAAGGAGTAGTGAGAAATTTGTCCCGGCTAGCAGGATGAAGCCTATGATGATGCCCTCGATAAGGGGGTCATCGAAGTAGGCGATGCTAGCGGTGTGGTTGCTGAAACCACCCGTGGAAAGGGTCGTGAATGTATGGAGGAGCCCTTCATACGCTGCGGTCGGGACGTTCATGCCGTGGCGGAAGGCCAGAATCCCGGTGAGGATCGCGAACAGGACGGCGGATAAGGCAAGGTAAACGCCCCACATGATGCGCGCCGTTTGGGCCACGCGGGGAGCGACTCGGCTCATGGTGGGGCCGGGTACCTCTGCTTGTAGCATCTGCATGCCTCCCTGACTCAACTTGGCTAGGATTGCCACGGACAAGACAATGATGCCCATTCCTCCGATGTATTGGGTGAAGGCTCGCCACATGTGGACGGATGGACTGACGTCCTCCAAGGGCCCGCCGATCACGGTTGCGCCCGTGGTAGTCAATCCACTCATGGATTCAAAGAACGCGTCAACCGGTGAGGTGAGTGTGCCTGTCAGGACGTATGGGACTGCTGTGACGAGGCACAATGCAATCCATCCAATGCCGACGGTGAGGTACGCCTCTCGGTCGGCCATGTTTTCGGGGTTGGTGTTGGCTGCAGATAGGCGCAGTACAGCGCCTAACATGAATGTCAAGAGGGCGCACAGAAGGAAGATGAGCGCATTCAACGGAACCTGCACGGCCCCGATGTTTGTCTCACGCGCGTCGTAGGCGACTGCTACTACGGCGGGCAGCAGGAACGCCGCGCTGTACAAGGTGAGGATGGAGCCGATGGCTCCCACGACGCGCCGCGGGTGGAGCATCGAATCCCGCTGGGCTGCGGCCCTATTCATTGGTTGCGGTCAGGCGAATAAGGCGAGAATCGCATTCAATCCGCCTTGTTCACTCCTGTTGCAGACAACGGTTGACCATCAATCCTTAAACCCCCTTCCAGCGGCTGTCTACTTGATGTTGAAGCATCGCGTCGAACCCATGAGCCGCATCCGACAGGGTGCATGGATGAACACTGCCGGCGACGTTCGCGTCGCCCAGACGGAAGGCCTGTGGAGCCTTCACTGGCAGCAGGGTAAGGCGTCGGCCATTCTAGCCGGGGTGCGCAGTGAGGAAGACCTGGTCAATCAGGCTGCCCTCCGATTCGGCCTACACCTGTTGTTCCACGCCTGACCTTGACCGACCGTCGGGCCGGTCCTGGACAAAGGGTTTCAGGACAGGTGGGCCAAGATTTCCGGGGCCGGCTCGACGCGTTCCACTCCTTTGACGCCACTCACCCACAGATCGTGCCTTAGAGCATCCTCTACGGCCGATTCATCGGGTAATTCCATGGCGACAATGAAATCATTATTGCGGATCTTGGCGCGGACGATGTTCTTGACCTTGCCTTCGAGAGCGCTTTGTACGCTGTTCTCGAACCCGGGTGCTGCATCAACGAGGAACAAGGCCTCCATGCGGGGTGCAATACACCAGACTGTAAGAAACAAATGGTGCCGGCAGTTACTGCTTAACTTGGTTATACTTGGTCGTTGAGCAGCCGCCGCGTGGTTACGAAACCTGCTGCAAGGAACGCTGAAATTGCCAGGGTCACCGTGGCGCCGAGCGTCCACCAAGCCAAGTGGTCAGGTACACCCGTGGCTAGCAACGCGATCGTGTTGAGTGGGTCGCGCGGGCCAATGAGGCTCACGGCTGCAAGGACGAGTGCACCTAGCGTGGTGACTGCTTGACTGGCCGCTTCGCCTGGGAGGAGGCTGGCCGTGAGGGTGCTCACGGCGGCGATGACGGCGCCCATGGCGGTGGCGTAGAGAAGAATCCAGTGGGCGTTCTGGGATGGGAAGCCGTTGAGCGCCATGAGGCCCAGCCAAAGGCCCACTTGCACGGGCACGAGGAGGAGGGGCACAGTCAACTTGGCGGCTACCAGTCTATGAGCGGTAATGGGCGCTGCCCGCAGCAGCAGCAGCGTACGGCTACGCGCTTCCTGGCCGATAGCGTCACCGGCGATGGCGCCGCCTAGGAATACGGGGGCAATCGTGAGGATTGGTAGTAGTGTGCCGTAGACGAAACCATGCGTCTCGATCTCCTGCCCCGTTTCCACGTACGTAATTTGCTGCGCGAGTCGGCCTTGGCGTTCCACGCGGAGGTCTTGTTCGTATTCGAGGAGCAATTCTTTGGCCTGGGTCGTCCACAAGGTCGCTCGGATATCTCCTGCGGGCAGGATGATGTTGACGCGCTGTCGGCCGTCCACTTGGGCTTCCTGGACTACCATGTCCACACGACCCTCGCGGAACGCGGTCAGGGCATCCGTGGCGGTCATGGTGGCGATGTCCAGGTTGCCGGTGCCGTCAAGGTATGTGCCGAAGCCGCGGGAACCGTCCGTGGCCCCGACGAAGGCGACCTCGGCGGGCGGCACCTGGTCTACTGCTTCGGGGCTATGGAGGGCCGTAAGGCCGGTCAGGAGAAGGGCGCTGAACCCCGCGAGCAAAGCCTGCACGAGGAATGCCGTGACAATGGTCTTTTCGCGCGTCATGTCCCGGAGTTCTTTGAGGATGATGTGGCGCATCACAACAGGACCTCCAGGATTGCCAAATCGTAGGCGAGGTGGATGACCACGGCGAGCACCCAGCCAAGGCGTGCGTGGCCGCGCTTCGTGCTGAATCCTTGCACCCATGCCGTGCCTGCGTGAAGTGCGAGTGGTAGGAATAACAGCAAGCCCGCACCGATGCCAAGGAGCAGCAGAACTTCGCCGCCGAACGGCAACGCAGAGAATCCTACCAGCGTCAAGAGCAGCGCGGCCTTCTCGCCGACGAAAAACCCCGTTCCGACTAGGATGCCGCCGTCACCGCGACGCGCCCAAATGGGGAGCCCTTTGGCCGTCTCTTCAACCACGGCAACGACCACCAGGATGAGGGCGGGGGCCGACAAGAAGAACACGGCACCCATGGCGACCGCCGTTGCTTCCGTGGCCAGCACAAACGGTATGGTCAGCACTGCAGCGAGGAACAATTGCCAGGGTCGGCGCGTCACGGCTTCTAGGGCCTGAATGGTTTGGGGCACGGGTGGTTGCGCGGTGGTGAGCACTTCGTCTCGGGCCAGCCCCGTGGAAAGGGCGGCTAGGCTGACGGTGGCAAGTAACATGGGCACCGTAGCGTACAGCGCCCCACCCAGGGGCACTGAAGCCCCTTGCAAATCCAAGGCCACCAAGTGAATTGGGCTTAGGAATGCCACCGCATCCAAGCCGGGGAAGAGGGGCGGCAGGAACAGGAATACATTGAGCAAGGTGCTCCCTGCTACTTGCAGGAGCGTCAATTCGCGGGTGGTGCGGGCAATGAGTGCCAGCCATGTGGCCATGGCAAGCAGGAAAAACATGGCGACCGCAGCGCCGGCAAGGGCCCACAATCCGGCACCAATGACCCACGTGACCAAGATTGCCAGCAATCCGAGCAGAATGCTCCACGGCAGGACCTTACCCACGAGGAAAGCGGCTGGTGTGACCGGCCCGGCCAGAATTACGGTAGCACGACCTTGGCGCTCACTGTGCAGATTGCCTGCGTGCAATTGCGTCACGAGGCTTGCTGGGATGAGGTAAGCAAACGTGAGCAGCAGACTCTGCACCGGGAACGGTGGCTCGAGTCGGTCCGGGGCAACGGGGCGTACAACACCTTGGGGGTCCACGTCATCGGCTACATCAACGTCGCCGGCGCCTGGGTTCGGGTCAACTTTGCCTTCCCCCGAGCCGGGGCCGCCATCTGGTAAGGCTGGCGCTCGGGCGGCTTGCACTAGGCGCACCTCCAATGGGAATGCCGCGGCTTGGTCGGCCTCGCCGCGCAATTCTTGGTCCAGCCAATGGCGCACCGCCACTTCCAGTACGGCCGCGGCTTCCCGGCTTGCCGCGTTGTTTGGGTCGTAGCGCACCTCGTCGCCGTTGATGACTACGTGGGCGTTCTCCTCGGTGAACCGAAAGCGCTCCGATGCGGCAACAGCGTCCCGCAGGGGGCTACCCTCATCGCGCACTAGGTATAGCCCGTCCTCCGGAGACGGCGGCGTGAGCGGCGTAACAGTAGCGACGGTGGCCAACAAGCCGGCCACCACGAGAACTCCGGCAATTACGCGGCGGTCAATGCGTACGGCTGCGCGTCGGGCCTCGGCGGCAGCCAAAGCCCAAGCCCGCCTCATGCGGCCAACACGTCCGCCAATCGTGGGGGTCGAGCCGTCACGTCAAGAACCTGGACTTCAAGCGTGGAGAGTAAAGCCTCAACGCTGGGCCAATCACTGACTTCTGCCACGTGGTCGGTGCCGTCTGGGTGGCTCCCGGCAAACGGTCCCTCGGCGCGCACAATGTACGTTGTGGGGCCTGCCTTGGCGCGGAGGGTCGCCGTGTCGCCTTCGGTGGCGATGCGACCCTCGTGAAGGACCACGATGTGGTCACTCAAGCGCTCTACCTCATCCAAGTCGTGCGCCGAGAGCAGGATGGCCTTGCCCTCCGCGCGCAGTTCCAACAGTAGGTCATCCACGGCTCTCCGGGTTGCCGGGTCAAGGCCGCTTGCTGGTTCGTCTAGAATGATGAGGTCTGGGTCATGTAGCAAGCATCGCGCGAGGCTCGTCTTGCGTCTGCTGCCCTTCGATAACTGCCCTAATGGCCGATCGCGGAAGGGCTCGTCGAGCCGCAAGCGGTCCAACAAGGCCTCCGTGTCACTCTTCACCCCGTAGAGTCGTCCAAAATAGCGCAGGTATGCGCGGGGCGACAGGTCATCGTAAACAGGGCTGTCCTCCGGCAGGAAGCCAATCTTTTGCCGAACCGGGGCATGCGTGGGATCTTCGCCGCCGACTCGAACGGACCCCGACGTGGGCTCAAGCAGGCCCGCGCACGCCTTGATTGCCGTCGTCTTGCCGGCGCCGTTGTTGCCAACCAACCCAAGGATGAATCCCGCAGGGATATGGAGGTCCACGTCTGACAAGGCAATCACGTCACCGTAGTGCTTGGACAGCGCCCGGGCTCGTAACACGTGACAACTTGCTGTGGCGGCCCACTTAAGCCACCACCCAAGGGGCACCTGTGCCCATGGCCTTGCCGCCAGCATCCAGTTTTCAAAGCCCGCCCCCATCGCCCGTTATGGCGGAACTCGAAACCAGCGTCGTGACCGACGTCTTGCTGCCCCTAATTCTGGCCGTCCTGATGTTCGGAATGGGCCTAGCGACCCCTGCCAGGGCATTCAAGGACGTTACCGTCAAACCCAAGGCCTTGGCGTTGGGCCTACTCGGCCAACTGGTAGCCCTGCCGCTCCTGGCCATCGGCGTGGTGGTCCTGTTCCACCCTACTGGCATGGACCGAGAGATCGCCATTGGGTTCTTGCTCCTTGGTGCCCTTCCCGGCGGAGCAACAAGCAACCTTCTGGCGCACCTGTGCCGCGGCGAGACTGCGCTCAGTATTGTCCTCACGGCTGTGACCAGCATCAGTGCCGTACTCATCACACCCCTGGTCCTCTTTGGCGCTACGGACCTTCTGTACGGCGACGCCGTCGCCATCAACGTGACCTTCGCCGACGTTGCCGGGCTTGCTTTGGTCGTCATCGCCATCCCAGTCTTGGTGGGTATCCTCGTTGCCCGCCGCTGGCCTGGCTTCGCCCTGGCGGCTGACAAACCGTTCCGCCTGGGTGGCGTGGTCTTCCTAGCGCTCCTCGTGGCAGCCGCCATCTTCCAGAACCGGGACGGTTTCTGGGAAAAGGCCGCACTCACCGTTCCCGCCGCATTGGCCCTCAACTTGGCCGCCATGGGCACCGGTTGGTTGCTTGGTCGGCTGACCGACGGCGCCCGGCGACGCAGCATCGTCATCGAAGTGGGCTTCCAAAACGGCACCTTCGGCATCGTCCTTGCCACCACGCAACTCGACTCTGCCACCGCTGCCTTGAGCCCGGCGTTCTACTCCCTCGTCATGTTTGCCACTGGTGGTGCCCTGGCATGGATGTGGGCACGTACGGCACCAATCCGGGAATCTGCCACCCCCGTAGCGGCGTGAGCCCTGCTAGTCGGCATCACGCAACTATCGTGTGAATGTCTCCCACCACGGCGGGGATGCTAGGGGGCCAGCGTGAGCACTGCAATCGCCCCCGCCGTCCGCGTCAAAACAGGGTAGAGGGAAGAAGGAAATCAGCCACTAGGCAAGCGGGCGATTACAACAGTGCTGCAAGTAGATCCAAGGCCTGTTCCAAGAGCGAGGGGGCGCCACGGGAACCCGCGATGGGGTCATGCAGGATGCTCGAGCCGCGCTCGTAGGAGAACGTGATGAGGCGTGTCTGTTCTTCTTCGTCGGCGTCCTCGTCGTCGCTGGACTCGGTCTCCGTTTCGGAAACATGGCTACCGACGGGCGTGTCCCGGTCATCCACAGTGGCGTTGTTGCGCCAGCGGTATTCCATGCGTCCGCCTGCGCCGCTTGCCACCGAGTCCTCCTCATCAGCCGGCGTGCCCTCCTCCACGTCGTCATCGAACTCGTCTTCCAACTCGAATTCGGATTCCACCACGTGGACGACTGACATCTGGGAGCCCTCGTGGGCGTACGCTGACCCATCCAATTCCATGACGATGTCGAACTTGACCTGCGTACGCGCAACGTTGCTGCCATCTGCCTCAGCGTTGTACTCGTAGATCTTGAAATTGAAGCCGAACACAGACGGTGCGTCCTGGGGACCAAAGTCTGCCCGGACCTCGACACGGTGCATGGTACCATTCTCGTCGGTGTGAGTCGAGTAGTCGCTGCCCGGGTTGATGGAGCGCCAGTTCATGGCGCCGCGGTAATCGCCGTACGGGGACGTGGACTGAGCCTCTTCGCCATCCTCGTCGTCGCAATCGTCGTCGCAGCGATCGTCGCCGATGGCCCAGAAACCGTAGGCCGTATCGTTGCCGGGGACGAATGCGCCGTCACCGTCGGTGTCGTTGTACTCGACCAGGAAGTAGAACTCGATGTCGAGGCTTTCCTCCTGTTCCGTTTCACGGTCTTCCGTTTCTTGCTCTGACTCCATCTGGATGGTCAGTTCAGCGTCTTCGGCGTCCCACTCCACTTCGAATTCTTCCTCGGTCTCAGTGCCGTTGCTCTCGGACTCGTAAGAAATCTCGTACTCAAATCCGTCGTCAGACCAATCGAACCGACCAGATTCGTGGTCCTCATCCGCACCAACTCCGATGGCTGCCATCATAAGGCAAACGACGGCTACCGTGGGTTTCCACTGCATACTCGGCTCAGAGCAAGATTCGGTTTAGCATTACCCACACCTGCCCCCGTCGTGTCGGCGTCGAGGTGAAGCAACGCGCGCCCCCGCAGTCTCCAATCCTTCCGCTTCGTGAACCGCGTGTTCGTCCCCGGTGCCTCCGGCCACCCATGATACAGTGTCCCGGACTTCCGATGCAGATGTGGCGCTTGCACAACCTGACTATACTCCTTTAACGCGGATGCCGCCTCGAACATTCCATGCGCTGGGTGGCGTTTCTCGTCATTTTCTTGTTAGCGGGCTGCACCGACAACCAACCCGATGAACTCGTCATCAATTCGACACCGGAGGCTGTTGATGAGGCTCAAGACGCCGCCACCGGCCGCCAGGAACAGAAGGGTGGCATTGCTGGCTTTGTCTTGAGTGAGGACCTTCGCCCCGTCTCGAATGCATCAGTCCGGATTCCGGGTCTTGACATCAATGTGCGAAGCGACCGGGACGGTGCATTTGCGTTTGCAAGTCTCTGGTCGGGGCCCTACCGCGTCGTTGCCAACGCAACGGGGTACCGGGGGGCCGACGCAGTCATCGATGTGGTCGGTGGCGAAACCGCGCGCGTCAAGTTTGTGCTTACGCCAGTACCGCCGCCCGAGCCTTGGTTTGAAACCTTCAAGTTCGAAGGGTTTGCTGACATGACGGGAGACGTGATCTTTGGCGCCTTCTTCTGCCCCGCCTGCCAATTTCAATTCGACATAGACGAAGATGCTGACTCCCTCATCATTGAGGCCTTCATGGACCAAGCGCCAGAAGGCCAGAGCAACTCATTCCGTTACTGGTTGACCAGTGACGAGGGCATGAATGAACGCGGGTCCGCCCTCAACCCGCTTCGCGTGGAATTTGAAGATGTGGTGGCCGGTGCTTTTGACCTAGAAATCGAGCCTTCAGCCTTCCCCGTTGCTGAAACGCAGAAGTCGTTCCAGGTTTTCGTAACCCACTTCCACAATGGCCCCGCGCCGGAGGGGTGGAGCATCCAGGGGTAGTGCCGCCCGCCTGGGCCAAAGCACCTTTCAATAGGCACCCTCCCTGGACCACCCATGCCTATCCAAGACGGCGACCAAGTGAGCGTCCATTACACGGGTCGCCTCGAAAGCGGCGAAGTCTTCGACTCCAGCGAAGGCCGTGAACCCCTCCAATTTACCGTCGGCCGCGGCGAAGTAATCCCCGGCTTTGACAACGCTGTGCGCGGCCAAGAAGTGGGTGACAAAGCCACTGCCACCATTGCCCCGGAGGACGCCTACGGCCCCGCCCGCGATGAACTCATCCAGGAAATCCCCAAAGACAAACTGGACGGCGACGTAGAACCCGGCATGCGCCTTGGCCTCGAAACGGAAGACGGCCGCCAATTCGAAGCTACCGTCATGGAAGTCCTCGAGGAGACGGTTCGCCTGGACTTCAACCACTTCCTCGCTGGCAAGACCCTAGTCTTCGACATCGAAGTCGTTTCCGTCCAGTAGACAATCCCCGTCAAGGGTCGCTGGTTCGTCGCCTACTCCTGGACGAAGACCTTGATGGTCCGTTCCAGCTCCACCGTTTCGATGGACTCATTGGAACTGTCCCATGCCCCAATGCCATACTCGGCACGATACTCAAACCGGAGTTCATGGTCGCCGGGGGGCAAGTCGCTAAACACAATCTGACACACGCCGAATTTCTTGTCGGGGAAGCCCCATGTGTCGTCGTGGTTGGCAATCGCCGTGGCTTCATGGTCTGCCAGTTTCGCATCCAAGCGGAAGCGGTATGATTCCCGGTCTGGGCTCTGCTCCTCCAAGTGGTAGCGGGCCTTCAGTCGCAGGAGGCCATCCGGTGGTACCACAATCTGGTCTACGTTCATGGCAGCGATTGTCATTTGCTTGCCAATGGCCGCGTCGGCCACCACTACGTCCACGTCGCGGTTCTTCATCCGGCTCTCGGGCATCAACCACCTACCGTGGCTGGCGGACTTGAGCCTTAGCATGGTGGGACTCCTAAGTCAGCAAGCCCTGAAACCCCCTCCGCCGATGGCGTTGATGTGCCCCTGTACTACCTGGACATCGAGACCACCGGCCTCGACCCTTACCAGGATGAACTGCTCACCATCCAAACCCACCGCCTGGAGGCCGGGCGAGCCATGGGTACCACGAAGATCCACCGTGCCTGGATGGACGGCGGCGAGAAGGCCATCGTCCGGGACTTCCTCACCGAGAGTGACTTCTTTGCTCCGGGGCCAGGTGCATGGCACTTCATCCCCGTCGGCTTCAACTTGGACTTTGAGATGAAGTGGCTGTTTGCCAAAGCCAAGCAATATGGATTGCTGCGCGCCAGTGCCCGGTATGAAACCATCATCAACAAGCCCCGCCTCGACCTCAAAGACCTCGCCGTCTTCATGAACGATGGCCGGTTCAAGGGTGCAAAGTTAGAGAATTTCAGCGCCAAGATCGGCAGTGGCGACGTGGTAATCGAAGCCATCAAGCGGCGCGACTACCGGACCATCGAATCCTACGTGGTCCAGGAGACCAAAGCCTTCTGCGACTTGTATGAGGCCCTGAGCGAACTGATGCCAGTCTTCTGGCGGGAAACACTTGCGCCGAGGTTGGGTGTGGAGGCGCCGGCTTGACCACCGTTTACTGCATCGGCAAGAACTACGCGGCCCACGCCAAGGAATTAGGGAGTACCACGCCGACCCAGCCGCTTTGGTTTCTCAAACCGGAATCAAGTATCATTTCAGACGGCGGCACGATTCGACTCCCCTCGGGCGTCGGCCGCGTGGACCATGAAGTGGAATTGGCAATTCGCCTGGGTCCTGGCGGAGAGCCTGAGGCCTACACGGTCGCCATCGACGTGACCGCCCGCGACCTGCAATCCGCAGCCAAGAAAGCGGGTCAGCCCTGGACGAAGGCCAAGGGCTTCGACACGTTCCTGCCACTTGGCTCATGGTTGCCCGTGACCGGCGTGAACCTCGACCACCTCGATCTGTCCTTGGCAGTCAATGGCCGCGTCCGGCAGCAAGGGAACACCGGCGACATGACCTGGAGCGTCGCGCAACTGCTGCATGATGCCGCCACGTGGACGACGCTCCGCCCCGGCGACATCATCCTGACCGGCACGCCGGAAGGCGTGGGGCCCTTGGCCGCCGGGGACGAAGTAGAGGCGCGCGCAGGAGAGGCGCGGCTCCACGTCCGCGTCGCCTAAGCCTTCACGGTGATGGCGGGGTCCACCCACGCCAGTTCAACGCGCGTTGCGTCGGGGCCCGTGACGATGGTGTTCACGGCGGTGCCTGCGCTGCCGGCGGGTAGGATGCCGCTGGGGTTGTAGCAGCCGCCGCGGAAATCTTCCATGCACGGGTCCGTGGTGGCGAATCCAGCGCGGCGCGAGTCCTGGCTGGTAATCATCAGGACCAGTCGGTGGCCTTCTTCGACCACAACTGCGGTGGGCTGTAGGGGGATGGTCCACGTGTCTGCTTGGCCAGGCGTGATGTCTACCCATTCGTCGATTTGGGGCGCCCGGATGTGGCTGTCGGCGTAGCCGTGTGTTATGCGCGTGCGGCTACCGTCGGGTGCCTCATCGAAGAGGTATGCGACCCACTTGGTCTGGGTGGCTGTGCTGGTTGCGTGGAGGGTCAATGTGGGGGCGCCGTTGACGAGGCGGGGCGCATCCAGGGGTTCCGTGCTGAACGCGACGCTGCCTACCCAGTCGTTGCGGCGGGTCTCGGCATTGTCGAGGTAGGCTACTTCACCGGCGGCGCTGGCGCTGGCAACGAGGTTGTCGGCGTCGGGGTACAGCGTGACTGTCTCGGAGCCGTCGATGGGCCAGTTGTTGCTCTTGTGCCATGTGCCCGTGGAGTCTTCCACGAGGATCTTGGGCTCGTCCCATAGGCCGTTGTCGGTACCAAATAGTGTGGCGTCGAGCCAGCGGTGGCGCCAGTCCTGGAACGTTTCAGCTGGGTGGCCTTCCATGTCGGGCCAGCCGTGGTACCACCAGCCGAAGATGCCCCAGGCGTCGGTGCCGAGGTCCTTGAGTGCGTCGTAGTGCAGTTGGCTGTGGTCGGGGTGGACGTTGATGTCGACGAAGCCGTGGGTGAGGAGGATTGGCGCCTCGGGTGCGGCGTCTAACTCCCTGACGGCGAGGCTCAGGTCGCGGTCCTGCCAGAGGTCGTTGAAGCGGCCTTCGGGTTGGCTGTAGTCGAGGGTGGTGGCCCCGGTGCAAGGCGCTGCTTGGGCGGCTACGGATTCGGGGTCACCTGTCAAAGCCGGGGCTAGTTCGATGGCTTGGTAGAGGGGTCCGTTGAGTTGGTCCTCGAACTTGGCGCCCTGGAGCCATTCGTCTTGGTAGTAGGAAACCACGGGCGCGTGCGCCAAGGAGGCTGTCAATTGGGGGTCGGCGACGTGGGCAACGACGCTGCCCATGCCGGGGTGGCTGACGCCGTCGGATACAATGACGCCGTTGGACCAGTCCTGTGCGCGAATCCATTCGGTGAACACGCGGGCGTCGCTGCGGTCGGCGGAGCCACCGAAGTCTAGGCACCCCTCGGAGCCATTGGTGCCGCGGGCATCGGCTTCCACGTAGACGGCGCCGCGCAGGACGAAATCTTCCCAGGCGCGGCCTGCAAACGTGCCCGTTGCGGGGCTGTTGAAGTTCAAGGGTTGGTAAGGGGTTAGTTGAAGCAGGGTAGGGGCCGGTTCATCAAGGCCGACGGGCAGGTAAACGGTGAGGCTCAACTGGGTGCCATCCTCGGCTTCGATGTAGTGAACGGAGGACGTGACCGCGTCGAAGATTGGCTCAGAAAGTAGTTCCTGCCACGGCGTCGGCTCGGCCACGGGCACGGGGTCGGATGAGACGCAGCCGGAGAGGACGGCGACGAGGAGGGGAGCGGCGATCAAGAAGCGCATGAGTGCGCCACGTTGCTCGTGCTATTGGACTTTCAGGCGTGAGGACACTCCTTGAGCCTGGCCTTAGTCATGGCTTGGGCGAACCTCGTGCTTGAAGTCTGGTACTAAATCGAGGGCAGACCACATGGCTTGGTGCAGTTCTCCCCGTATACAGATGGGTAGCCACCTCCACGCCAGCGAAATCAATGTGCGGCAATCCCCGTCATGATTGTCTGACTGGATTATGTATCCGCCTACGGTTTCGTTGCTTCCATCACAATCGCGAGCCATGCGAATTGAAGGCGGCAGGAGTAAGCCAGGCTCGGAACTCACGAAGATGCTAGTGTTGTCGTTGGGCGGCGCGGCCGATGTGCAATCATGGGACCGTTTTTCGAGGCCGACGCTGACATGATGGGCAGCAGAGCCAGACGCCGAAACGACTACGGTTGTCGTGACGAGGCATGCGAGCCCAATTGCAAGCATGGCGTTGCGCATGCGCCCCCAATGACAATCCTGCGCAAAGAAAGTTGGCTATGGGAATAAGGCGCAGTCGCGCTGGGTACGGTCCGCAACGACCGATGCCCTCGCTGGCAAGATGGTGCCCTACAACTGTTCAGTCTGCTTCCTGGGCTCGAGTGCCGCATCCACTTCTTCTTTGCTCAGGCCGGACATTTCGTAGGCCAATTCCCGCACCGTCCGCTTGGTCTTGAACGACTCCTTGGCGATCTTCGCCGCCTTGTCGTATCCAATGAGCGGATTGAGGGCGGTCGCCATGCTGATGCTGCGCTCCACGTAGCCTTCGGCCACTTCCTTGTTGGCATCCAGATCTCCCAGACATTTGTCCACGAAGACGCGGCTGACATTGCCCAGTAGGCGAATCGATTCGAGGAGGTTGTGGGCCATCATGGGGAGCATGACGTTGAGGTCCAGTTGGCCCCATTGGCCGCCGACGCGCACCGCTTGATTATTGCCAGTGACATGGGCGCCTACCTGCACGACCGCTTCGCAGATGACGGGGTTCACTTTGCCAGGCATAATGCTTGAGCCAGGTTGGATTGCGGGGAGTTGTAGTTCTCCGAGGCCGCAGTCGGGCCCGCTGCCCATGAGGCGGACGTCGTTGGCGATTTTCATCAGGCTGGCTGCG
Source organism: Thermoplasmatota archaeon (assembly GCA_041622975.1). Taxonomy (GTDB): domain Archaea; phylum Thermoplasmatota; class E2; order JACPAO01; family JAHFTW01; genus JBFJXH01. The sequence goes on along the minus strand of JBFJXU010000001.1, from coordinate 14,851 downwards.
ACCGTGTCCAAGGTGCCCGCGGCGAAGACGTAGGCGTCGCGGGACCCTTGGGCTTCGAAGTGATTGTCTGCCTCGCGGAACGCGAGGCCACTGGCCTGGCTCAGGTACTCGGCGACTTTGCTTCCGAACTCGGGGTGGGCATTGAGGCCCGTGCCGACAGCGGTGCCACCTTGGGCCAATTCCAGCAGGCCGGGGACGGCGGCCTTGACGCGGTCCATGGCCAATTCGACTTGGCGGGCGTACCCACTGAATTCTTGGCCAAGTCGGATGGGCACGGCGTCCATGAGGTGGGTGCGGCCGATCTTGACCACGTCATCGAATTGGCTTGCTTTCTGCGTCAGGCATTCGTGCAAGTAGCCAAGCGAATCAACGAGGATGTGCTCCATTTGGATGGCGGCGGCCACGTGCATCGTCGTTGGGATGATGTCGTTGGATGATTGGCCCAGGTTGACGTGGTCGTTGGGGTGGACGTCTTTGCCGAGAATGCCGGTTGCGAGGGTTGCAATGACTTCGTTGGCGTTCATGTTGCTGGACGTGCCGCTACCCGTCTGGAAGACATCAACGGGGAATTGGTCGCCGTGATCACCTTGGTAGATGGCGTAGGCGGCCTCGGCGATGGCATCGGCCATGTCGGCGTCGAGCGTGCCCAGGTCCTTGTTGGCCATGGCACAAGCCCACTTGACCAAGCCGAGCGACTGCACAAACTCGTCGCTCATGGTCAAGCCACTCACGGGGAAATTGAGGATGGCGCGTTGGGTGCTGGCGCGCCACTTTGCATCAATGGGGACTTCCATTTCGCCCATGCTGTCCGCCTCCGTCCGGGTCTGGGGGCCGGTCATGGATTCGAAGGTGCCTTCACTCATGGCGCGCGCCAGAGAGGCTCCCGGTTTGAGGGTTGGGGGCGGACTTGGTTGCGTGGCCGTTTTTTCTGTCGCCAAGATAGCGGATGGGCTAGGCCGCAGCGGAGGTCCGCATCCCTGGCGGCATGCAAGCCCCCGTCACGCGGTTTCTCTGCGCTTACCTTTGGGGCTGTAAAGCCAAGTTGATGTTGGGAGGAAACACATGCCCTACGATCTTGTTGTCGGAAGCCTGGAAGACCAGGAAGTGCACATGACCCTGCAGTCGAGTTACCTTGGACTGACCGCCGAGTTGCAGCGCTTCCATCGCCAGTACCTGACCGGCGGCGTCGAAGTTTGAAGCGTCCCTAATCGTCGGCTAAGGCAGCCTTGATGGTCTCGTGCACGTGCCTGGCACGGGCCATCTTTTCTTCCTCGGCCGGCGTCTCGGCGCGAACCCCCGGCACGGGCGTCGGTTGGCTATTCTTGTCCAAGGCCACGAACGTCACGTGCGCGGATCCCACATGCCTGGTCTCACCCGTGGGGGGGTCTTCTGCTTCCACGCGCACGCCCACGATCATGCTGGTTCGCCCCGTGTGGCGGACGGTGGCATGCACATGCAGGATATCGCCGACGAACACGGGTTGTCGGAAACTCATCCTTTCAAAACTGGCCGTGACAACCTTGGGCTTGCGGCAGTGACGCCACGCGGCGACGGCGGCGGCTTCATCGATATACTTCAGGATGGCGCCTCCGTGTACGTTGCCGTATACGTTGGCCTCGTCGGGTTGGACCAGCCGGCTTAACGTGCTAGCCGACTGGGACATGGGTACGGCGTCCACGTTGCGTGGACCGGCGGCTCACTTTAGATGCTGCCGCGAATCTTGCAACGCTATGCTACATGGGTTTCGAATTGTTGCGCTGTATGGTCGATTGGACTGGCATCGTGGCCGCCCCCGCCATTGCATGGCTCGTGGCCCACGGTTCAGGTGCCTTCTCCCCCAAGGAGCCGGTGCGCGCGGGCCTCCGACCAATCGTACTGGCGCTCGTCGGCGGCCTCCTAGCAGGGGTCGCTGGCGCTGCTGACCTGTCACTGCTCCCTGGCGCCACGGGCCTCATGGCTTTGGCGCTGTTTCTTGCTCACAAAGAACAATGGGGCCCCGACCGCGAACGGGATGACCTTCTGCAGGCCATCGCGGAAGCCAAGATTGCAGCCGAACGAGGCGAAGCGCCTCGCACGGTTTCCCTCTTGGCGGGCGTGCTGGAATCAGCGCGCCGCCAGATGGGCCAGGGCACCCCCCTGCCTGGAGCCCTCAGGAGACGACCATGACGCGAATACTACTCATTGACGACTCGCCCGGATACCGCCGCATGGTGGCTGAATGCCTACGTGATGCTGGCATCACTGACATCGCGGAAGCAGCGGACCCCATGAGGGCACTGATTCACATGGCCGACCCGCCTGACGTGGTCGTGCTGGACTTATGCATGCCCGTCATGGACGGCTTGGAAGCACTGCCGCGCATTCGGACCCTGCTGCCCAAGACGCGCATCGTGGTTCTGTCAGCATTGCCGCCCCAGTCTGCCTCCGCGCAAACGGCGGCCGCCGGGGCCGACGCCTACATCACCAAGGGCGTTCCCATTGACGAACTTGTCCAGGTGATTCTGGGCAAGAAGGCCGTCAGTGATGTGCCAGTGCTGCTTGCCTGATCTCGGGCTTACCTTCGGGAACGGGCCGGAACGTCATGTTGCAAACACCGACGCGTCGGCCATCTTCGTCCAACAGAAGGCCCCGGCACAAAACGGATCCTTCGGGGCCTTCGCCCTGGACCCTCCCAACGGCACGCACCCGAGTCGGCAGATGGGGTCGCAAGCGGAACGCGGCTTCGACGGGTCCCCACAGGTGCAGGCTGATGGATTGCGCTGCGTTGAAGCACGCTGACTCCAGGGCTTGACGAGCCGTTTCCGCAGCCGGGTCGGCGGGGTCATCGAGCACGTCGCTGTCGGCGGTCACTTCTGCCTGGCCATCCCAGACCCGCACCTGGGCGGGGCTCAGTGGGTGGATATCGCGGACAAAGAGAACCTCCAGGTTGCGCCGATGGCGCGGTCGGTCCTGCACGGCGACTTGTTTCATGCAATGCTCTCCACGTAGGCGGCCGGAAGTCCGAGGCGGCCGCAAATGGCCAGGAATGAGGCCAAGTAATTGGGGTCGGGACTCTGTGGGGTCCAAGGAGCAACGAACGTGGATGTCGGCACCGGCCCGTCGAGGGTTTCTGCGGTGACGGCAACGGGCTCGTAGTCGGTGACGAAGCCACTTGGCCCGTACAGGCGCGCCAGGTCGTCCTCGCTTACCTCGACGAGGAATCCGTGCACGCGGCGGCCCGGGGCTTCATGGATGTTGGCGTGAGGCGTGAAGCCCAATTCCCAGTCATCGAGGTGCGCCGCCGTGATAGCGCCCGGCGTGGCGCCATACTTGGCAAGGACATCGGGGTCCATGTAGGAGCCGTAAAAGAACGGACGGGGCACACGACCTCCAACAGGTTTGCAGGGTTGAACCCTACTGTCCGAGCGGGGCGCCTTGGAAGTCGGGTTTCCCGGCGCCCACGGCCGCCATTTCCTCTTCCTCGGTGCGGGGCAATGGCTCGTCCCGGGGACTGAGAATCAGGCCGCTGCGCATCTTGGGAATGAAGTACGTGGATTTCTGGGGCATGACGTGGCCGTCCTGGGCGACGTCGAGGACGGAATCCACGGGAACCGGTGCCACGAGGACGGCGGCATGGGCTCGGCCTTGTGCTACGGCGTCGAAAGCATCGGCGTTGTCCCGCGTGTACGTGACATGGTCCTCGAGGTTGTCGTACGTAAGGCCCCATTGTGGGAACAGGTGGTCATGCACGCGGGTCACCGACAGGCCGCTGAGTCTATCCGTGGCGGCCGGGCCAGTGTACGTCAGCCGCCGCACCACGCCACGGTCAAGCAATTCCTTGGTGACGAGGGCGCAGGCATCGGCGTCGAGGCTGGCCACGATGTCGTCAGGGTCTGTGAACGGAATCTCTTGGCTGTCCCAATCGCAGGCGCCCGGCGTGATGTCGTAGATGAGCCGGTGTGTTGGATCGATTGTGATGCCGGGATGCGTGTCCCTAACAAACACGGCGAGGATGCTGCCGTCTTCGTCGCGGCCGGTCTGCTGGTAGCGGTGAACGCTGGTCTGGTAGCGGTGGTGGCCATCGGCGATGACCACGTCGCGGTCCGCGAGTTGGGCAACCACTTCGGCTATGGCTTCCCCCCGGTCGATGCGCCACACTCGGTGACGCATCCCCTGTTCATCGGTGATGTCCGCCACCAATTCGAGGGCATTGGACTGCAGCACTTCATCCACCCAGCCTCGTTCATCACGGTACAGCACTTGGATTGGTTCCGTGTCGCAATCAGTGGTTGTGAGTAGGTGGAGGCGGTCGGCCTTGGGCTTGGCGAGGGTCTTCTCGTGGCGCTTCACGGACTGGTAGTCGACATCGACGCGCAGCCGGGCGAAGAAGCCCTGCATGGTACCCCGGTCGTGTTGGATTTCGTAGTAGTACAAGGCGGGCGCGCCTTCGCGCACCATGGCGCCGTCAGTTTGCCACGCCGCCAAGTGGTCGCGGGCACGGGTGTAGCGGTTGGGCTCCTTTGGTGGCTCTTGGTCGCCGTCGTGGCCCGGGCCTAGAATGACCGCGATGATGTTGCGTTCGTCCTCGGCAAGGAAGCCATCCCGCTCAGCCTTGCTGATGACGTCGTACGGAGGGCTCGTGACTCGCTGCATGTCCACATTGTCAGGGTCATAACGCAGGGCACGCAGGGGGGCGATGGCGACCACGGTGGCGGGCACATGCGCTTCCCTTGAAACTACTTCGTGGACGAGGAATTGCCATTGGCGAGGGTTTGTGACTTGGCATCGTGGTATTCGTCGTCCGTAATCTGGCCGTCCCGGTGCAGGTCACTGAGGGTTGCTAACTGCGATGCCAGCGTCGGCGGCGCTCCGTTGGGGCCGGTTGCGCGGTGGGCTTCTTCCTCGTCTTCACCGCGAATAATGGCCGCTGATACCTGACTTGCGAGTACCCCAATGGTGCCGATGCCCGTCACCATGAGTACCACGGCAATGGACCGGCCAATCCGTGTGATGGGAGTAATGTCCCCGTACCCAACGGTCGTGACGGTTACAACGGCCCACCAGATTGCTTCGTTGAATTCCTCGAAGCGCGGGTTCTCGCCACGCTCAGCAAGCCACACCAGCACGGCGCCGCCGAACGTAATGATGGCAGAGGCGAAGACCAACGGCTTCAGGTCGCTTCCCTTGAAATTGGAGGTAAGTCGGTCCACGCGGCGACGTACAGCGGGCAATTGGTCCAGCGCGGTGAACACGCGCACGAGACGGATGAGTCGGAGGAAACCCAGGGATGCGAAAACCAGGGGAACCATGCCGAGCAAGTGCCACCACGTGCGAATGAAGTGGGCCTTGGGCCGCCGCGCTTCTTTGACGTCGAGGCCCCAGTCGGCCACGAACCATACAATGAGAATGGCGTCGGCAACCAGAATGACCGTGCGAAGCATGCCGGTCGGCTCGGTGATGTCGTACCAGTAGACTACGGCAACGCTGAGGATTGCCAAGACTGCGATGAGCGCGTCATTGCGCCACCAGCGCATACTGGGGACGGGGCGCCAGAGGTCTTGGCTGTTGTCAGTCGAACCGCGCCGGTGGCCGATGGCGTTGCACGGGCAATTTCCTGTCCGTCACTGGGGCCATTGACCTGGGCCTTGGTGGGCCTGACGGCGCGGTGTTGCGCCGCCTTGGGCGTTGGCTTGTCGGGTAATGAGATCCCCCACCACGTTGTCGTAGGGAATGGGGATGAGCACGGCAACGCGCCGGTTGCTGTTGGCGTAGCGCCTTGCCAAGTGATGTCCCATTTCCTGGTGGGTCTTCCAAAAGACTTCACGGAGTTTGGGCAGCCGTGCAATGTAGAGGGAGTGCAGTTTGTGCAGTGCGTGGCGGGGCGTCGGGGCTTCGAACCCCTCCCGTTTGATCATGCGTGTCAAGCCCTTGACACCCTTGCGGCCGCGGGGGTAGGGTCGGCTGGGGAGGCTGAGGGCGGGACGTATGCTGACTGCTTCCTTGCTGGCCCAGTCCATGGTGGAACGCCACACGGCGTTGGGCTCCGTTCGCCAACGGTGGAGGAGCAGGTCGTAAACCAGTGCCTCGTACTCGTCGAGGTGGCCGGGGTCGTCCAGAATATCGTCCCATGCGTCAATGGTCATCCCAAGTTCAACCACGTGTGGTTGGAGGTGCTGGAGCGACCGCGTGATGGCTTCCACGCTCAACGGGTCATGTTGTACGACTGGGATGAAATGGAGTCGGCTGGCGCCGATAGGGACGTAGCGTTGCATCCGTCAAGTCGGGCCGGTCACGGACCCCCAACGGCCCTTCGAGTGGTCGTCGCGGTATTGATGGTATCGTTTCCCGTTCTGGGTCGCCATTTGGCGCATGCGGTCGTCGTTCTCCTTGATGATCTTACACGGGGCTCCCACGGCGAGGCTGGCTGGCGGCACCTTGAATCCTGCCGGGACAAGAGCCAGCGCACCCACGACGGCGGCTTCACCGACCACGGCGCCATCAAGTACCACGGCATTCATGCCGATGAGGGCAGATGGCTCGATGGTGGCCCCGTGGACAATGGCGCCGTGGCCGATGGAAACGTCCGAGCCAATCTCCACGGGGGTCCCGTGGTGGGTGTGCACCACGACGCAGTCCTGGACGTTGGCGCCGCGACGCACAACGATGGGCTCAATGTCGCCACGCAGCACCGCATTGGGACCAATGAAGCAGTCTGCTTCGACGGTCACATCGCCGATCACTTGCGCGCCGGGAGCCAGCACGGCCGTGGGGTGGATGGTTGGATGCACTGCGGTGTCGCCACCGGCCTTTGCTTCCGTCATGGTGCGGGGGAGTTGGGGGCTCCTTGAAAGGCTGCGGGGCCCCCGACGTCGGCTTTGTGCTGTTCACAGAACCATTATGGTGCGGGTTGGGCGTCGTGAACGCCGTGCACAAGACGACCCTCATGGCCACGTGGCTGGTACTCGTCACAGCCTTAGCAGGCTGCTTCGGCGGCGGTGACGGTGGCAGCGGCGACGACGGGCCACCCGACCCGGTCCAGCCACCGCCTGGTAACAACACTTCCACGCCGCCGCTGCCCACGATTGAGGAGTTCGAAGACCCGAACCATCCCTGCGTGGCTCGTGGCGCCGAACGGGAGCACGCCCCGGACCTCGAAGGCAGGCCGTGGGTGTTCGGCCAGTCCTGGTTGTACCGCGTAATCATTGACGGAGAAGACCTTGGCACCACCCGCCTGGTCTACTACGATTCACAGGACAATGGCCAGCACTACATGGTGGGCACGCCGACTCGAGAGGAAGCGTTGCGCCACGCACTCTACTCGACCAACCCCATGATCGGACGCGTGCATCAAGCCCTCTACAGCCCGCACGAGTCGGGCGACCACGCGGACATGTTCCACTTCCCGCTCTGTGATGGCCTCACCTGGAAAACACGCTTCTTCGCCACCGACTGGGCCATGAGTGCCAAGGAGGCCGCCTTGCCGATTGTGGGTGGTCCCCTGGATGACTACGCGGCCGGCACCACCATGCCTGGCTGGCGCATCACCGGAACGGCCCCCGACGCGTCGCTCGGCATCGCGTACTCCCTCCATGCGCAGTGGTTCACGGACCTATCCGTCACCACGCCCGAGACGACCGTGGAAATGACCCTCGAAGAAATTGACACGGGCTACCAAGGTGAAGCGTTCTTCTTGCGTGGCCAGAAGGACAAGGTGTTCCCCATCAATTCCGTTGAAATTGTCACCGAATCCTTCGACATCCAAGATGGCAATGATGGCCCCTACGACACCCTAGGCGTTGCCATCACGGCCGAGCAAACGGGGGGCAATGGCGTCCACCGCATCGAATTGCTCGACCCGAACGACGAGGCCGTCGTAACCGTCGACATAGGGGACACGGGCAACGCCACCGTGGACGTCCTCACCGAAGTTCCCTATCAGGCAGGCAATTGGACGTTGCGGAGTACGCCCTTGCCGCCATCTGGCATACCTGGCGGCATTGAGGTGACCGGCGAGGTTCGCCTGGTCAGCATCTACGACCGCAGCGGCTCCGTCTAGCCTGCCAATTGGCCTGCCTCCGGACTCACACGTGGCCAGCCCGCGGCGGGGTGAGTTTGTGCCCCATGCGGATGTCGAACCGGTGGCCGTGGCTGCACACAACGTGGCCGGTACGTTCAGGCATCACAGTGGCATGGCACTGAGGGCACTCGGCGGTGCGGAAGAAGCGCTCCATCCAAGCGGCCCATAGGTCGGGCAGGTCCCGGTTGCGCTGCAACTCTTCCAAGGCGTGCTTGGTTCCCTCATCGGCTGCAAAGGCATCCAACGCCGAGAAATCCACTTCGACGGTTTTGTTGGCCGCCTGCCCCGTGGGGCCGCGCACGGCGAGGCCGAGGAGCAGCCCTGCCCCGAGGCCACCAAGGTGGGCCTCAAAGGCGGTGTTGCTGTTGGCCCCGGCAAAGGTAATCATCACGATTTGCAGGGCACCAAAGATGAGCGCGCCGGTCACGACGCGCATGCGAACCAGAATCATGATGGGCAGGGGCAGGGGAATGGCGATGACTTGGCGCGGGAACGCGGTGGCGAAGGCCCCGATGACACCGAAGACAGCTGCACTTGCGCCCATCATCAGGATGGGGGCGCCGGCAACGAAGGCCACTTGGACGCCAGCGCCGACTAGGCCGGACAGGACGTACACGGCTAGGAACTTGCGGGCGCCAATGCGCTCCTCGAAGGGCAACGCGAAGGCCAACAGGATAATCATGTTGACCAGGAAATGGAAGAAGTCAGCGTGTACGAACATGCTGGTCAGCAGGTTCAGGAAAGCCATGGGCTCGCCGGCCACCAATTGGTCGGCGTGCAAGCCCAGTTGCTCATGGATGACGGGGCGCACCACGCCGGGCTGCGTGGGCGAAAGCATCCGCGGCCCGAGGGCCGTCATGGCAAAGATGGCAAGGTTTGCAATGACCAATGAGCCGACTGCAAGGAAACGCCGGGTGATGGCGGCGGCCAGTGCCGCGAAGATGACCGCCAACGCGGCCCAGGAAATCGGCTCCAACATCAGGTATAGGTTGAGTGTCACCTCATCAAAAAGGGTATGTGCATGGGCACCGGGCGGAGGGGGTATTCCCGCGCCCAAGGGTCCAAAAGGGGCGCGCCCCGTCGCCTCCTCGGGTGTGTAGAAGTGAAACCTGTTCCATTACTGTTGAGTCTGTTCGTCTTGGTGCCCGCTGGCCTGTCCGGCGCGGCCGACATGGTTGACGCGAGCCCAGACGCCATCATCGTCCGCGATGACTACGGAGTCCCTCATATTTGGGCCGACGACCTGTACAGCCTCTTCTGGGCAAACGGCTACGCGCAAGCCCAAGACCGCCTTGTACAGATGGAAATCCTGCGCCACGTGGGCAAAGGCGAATTAGCCAGCCTCACAGGTGGCTACGGCAGCCTCGACATGGACTTGGCAACCCGCCGCGAACTTTACACGGAAGAGGAACGCCAAGCCACCATTGAGCGAATTGGTGCCATGACGCCTGAAAACGGCGGCCTTGACGGCGCCATGTGGCTGGAAGGATTCAACGCGTTCGCCGACGGCGTAAACGCATGGATTGAGGAAACCCGAACTGACCCCAGCAAACTGCCGGGTGAATACGCCGCCTTCGGCGTCCTGCCCCGTGACTGGCTCGTGAGTGACACAATCGCCATCGCCGAGTACCTCTTGGATATCTTCGGCCGTGGCTCTGGCGGCGCTGAGCATCGCAATGCCGCTCTATTGGCCCAACTGCAGGGGCTCCTGGGCGACGAGCAAGGCGCCGCTGCGTTCGAGGACTTCGTCCCCGGCCAGCGCGACTCCACTTACACTACCATTGCCGCCGTGGACCTCAACCCTGGCCACGGCATTGACAAATGGGACTACACGCAAGTCATGTCATTCCACGACCTTAGCGAACCGTCCGCCCTGGACCCTGCCCAACAGGAGGCGATGGCAGCCAGTCAAGCAACGGGCCTGGATGACTTCATGGGGCTCCAAGAGACCCTTGTTGCAGCGGGCTTCCCCCTCAAATTCGGCTCCAATGCCCAAGTCATCGACAAGCGGTTTGCTGCCAATGGGGAGAACATCCTCTACGGTGGTCCGCAGATGGCCTACTTTGCCCCCATGATTCCGTACGAAGTGGCCCTGCACGGCGCTGGCTTCGAAGCCACCGGCATGGGTGTTGCTGGTGCCCCCGGCGTCATCATCGGCCGGGGCCCGACGCACAGTTGGACCGTGACAAGCGGCAGTTCCGACCAAGTGGACATGGTCGTTGAACGGCTCGTCCCCGGTAATGGCGAGCAATACTACCTGGATGGCGAAGTCGTGGACATGGACTGCCGCACGGAGACCCACTACGTCAAGCCAGCAATCTCCGACTTCGCCGTGGTGGCCGATGGCCGTGCGCCGGACGTGGATATCGTGGAGCAACGCGTCTGCCGCACGGTGCATGGACCAGTCCTGGCACGCAGCGACGACGGCCAGTACGCGTTTGCCAGCCAGCGCGCCTACCGTGGTGATGAAGCACGAAGTGGTATCCTGTGGCTGCAGATTGGGCAAACCCGTTCCATTGCAGATATCCAAGATCTCCTGGAGACCTTCCGCTTCAGTTTCAACTTCAACATCGCCGAGGACGGCGCGGAAGGCAGCATCGGTTACCTGCACGTTGGCGTCCAACCCAGGCGCGACGCCCGCCTCGACAGCCGCTTACCAACACCCGGATGGGACTCCTCCTACACCTGGGACCACACAGACCCGGCCCAAGTGCTCACCGGGAGCGATTTGCCCCACATGATTGACTCCCCCAAGGGGTACACCGTCAATTGGAACAACAACCCGGCCAAGGGATTCCCAACCGGTGACAACATGGAGAAATGGGGCAACATGCAGCGCGCCGAACTCATGGAGGAATTGCTTCTCGAACGCATCGACGAGAAGAGCCCGGCGGGCCTCACGGTCGCCGACATGCGTGACATTCACTTCCAAGCCAGCACCAGCGACCCATACGGGGATGAATTCTATGCCATCATGAAGGCCGCCATCTACGGCCCAGATGGCATGCTAGATGCCCAGGAGGCCGCGGCGCTAGCGGCCTTGGCTGAATGGAAGGACACTGGATTCTTCTATGGCGGCTACGCCGCAGACAACAACGGGGTCCCCATCTGGGGCGGCAAGTTCGCCACCACCATGCCTGATGGCATGGGCCTCTTCGAGGCGTGGCGCGACGCCATGCAGGAACGAGTCTACGCCGATGAATTGGGCGCAGGCGCCAGGTCCCTGAGTTGGAGCCCCCTAGCCCACAGTGATGGCCACGCCGCCGACCACGGCACCGAGGGCAACAAGCACAGCGTACTTGCCGACGCCATGGCCGGTGGTACCGGGCACGCCTGGTGCGACGACGTCACCACGCCCGGTGTGGAGAGTTGCCAAGACCAAGCAAATGCAGCCATGGCGGACGTCCTAGCGGCCGAAGACTGGCAGGGTCGCCCCAACCACATCAGCAAGTTCAGTGCCCTGGGCGCGCTGCCGTCCTACGAGATTCCCATGACCAACCGGCCTAGTTTCCAGGCGTTCTATGACTGGGGCCTCATGGACACGGACCCCTTGGCCGCCAGCCGCAACGTTCTCCCGCCCGGCAACTCCGGCCACATGAATTCCGTCCAGATGGCGCAGGTCTTGGGCGAAGGCGAAGGCTGGCCGCGCACACCACTGTTCCCGGCCCACGCTGAAGACCAACTGCAGATGTACGTGGACTTCCAGGACAAGCCCCTCATGTTCGAGCGCATCCACGTAGATGCCGTGGCTGAGTCGTGCACGCATGTCAATGGCGCCCTGCGCCTTCCCTGCATCTGACTAGCATAGCAAAGATAGCGGTAGCCGCGACGGCCAGGAAGCCTGGCCCGGGTATTGCTTCCAAGTCATCAGCGATGGCGCCCCAGTCCCGACTTGGCTGCCAATCAGATAGAAACCACTGACTCGCTGTTTGGGCCGCAGCCTGGGAGTGAACGTAGAGGCCCACCTCGCGGTTCTCCGAGCGACTGGCATGGTTGCCGTTCAGGCTGCCCAAGATGAGTCCATCATCCAGGACGACGGCCTTGTTGTGCAGGATGCCGAGGTCTGGATGGTCCCATAGCCGCGCATTACCGCCGGCGGCCTGGATGGCCCGAACCACTTGCTGATTGCGTTCATCATCAGGGCCGAATGGCGCCGCTAAATGGACTCGGATATCACGTGCGTGGGCACCGTCTGTGAACGCCAAGAGAAAGGGGTCGGCCAGGTCCAAGCCGAGCCGATTCGTGGCGTGCTCGCGCATCTGTAACTGCTGAGCCCATGCGCGTCCGCTCTCGGCTACCAATTGATAGAGTTCAGGACTCACGGTGTGGTCTGGGGCTACAAATGGCGTAACTTCCATCGGTCCGATGATGTGCTCCACCGACCCAGGGCGGTACGTGCCCGTGCGGGGCGGAAACCGTGCTGGCGGCTCATAACCGGGGTCAAAGGACGCCAAATCAAACGAATCGGCGTCCCATGCAGCGCGGTCCTCGGCCATCCAGGCGGCAAACCAGTCGGCGGCGGGCCGGTGCGGGAGGACAATCCCCCAACCCCGGTTGCCCGTGGTCGGCACTTCGGGCACGCCAGATTCTACCCAATTCTCTGACTGGATGGCGACCCTGTCGTCCACTACGAGTACCTTGAGGTGGTGGTGGCGGTAGCGGTCTCCGGCAGTCACCACCTCAGCGCCGGCGTCCACAAGGCGCTGCAAGTTGTATGCGGTTTGGTGACGCTGCAAACGGTCCATTCCAACGGGCGACTCATCCACTAGTACGGCGACTGGTACACGGTCCGCGGCCGCAACCAAGGCGTCGCCCAAGGCAAGACTGCGTAGGCCATACACATGCAGCACCACACGTTCCTGCGCGGCCCTGAGCAGTTCCGTCAAGACCTCGAATGCATTGTCGGGGGACCGGTACAACGTTGCCCCTTCGATGTGCCACGTGGGTTGATCGAGGTCCGATTGCCCGAGCCACCGCACGCGTTCAACTTCGCCGGGGACCCAAAGGCGCGCAAAGCCGCCTGCCCCGGCACCGGCCCAATCCACCTCATGAACCACTTCGCCGGCTGGATTGACTAGGCGTAGTGCTTCACCTTGGTTGTTCAACCGCAGGCCGGGGATGTGAGTTGCTGGCGGACCCCCGTGGGCGAGCCATTGGGATGAATTGCCGGTGGCCCACGCCGCCCCGCTGCCAGCAGGAACGGTCCACGTCGTTTCCTCGTCCGTGACGGTCCACCCTGCCAGGTCGCAGCATACGCCCCAGCCATCGCCGTCGTCCAAGTCAGGAACGACTCCAATAATGGCTTGCCCCGCCGCCGGTGGGGCTGCCAGGCATGCTAGCAAAACCAGCCAGCCCACAACACGCGCGTCCACGAGTCGGCCATGGCATGCCCTTGGAAAACGGCGGCGGCCGGCACGGCCAAGAACCCCCCTCAAGTGGCCCGCTCGGGCGCGTAGTCTAGCCTGGATAAGGCTCTGGCCTCCTAAGCCAGTCGTCGCGGGTTCGAATCCCGTCGCGCCCGTAGGCTGCGCCAGCAGCCGGAGGGCGTAGGCGGGGACGGCCCGTCTGCCCCAGGGTGCCAGCCGCCCTGGGTACTGCGGGTTCGAATCCCGTCGCGCCCGTTTGCGCGCATTGGCCTTCGCCGCTGCTACCATCCTCCTCTTGCCTGGTTGCCTGGGCACGGTGCTAGCGGATGCCACCACCACCCGGCAAGTGGCGTGCGCGGCCTTGACTTACGATCGATTGGTGCTCCGGTTCCAGGTGATGCCGGGTGAAGATGCCCCCTCGGATGAGATTTGGACCGTCGTTGCGGCCGAGACCAGCCGTCTCCTCAATCGGTCCGTTCAGTGGATTGTGACGCCGCTTGACGGGGACGATTTGGATGCAGACCGCCACCGCAACCGGCAGGGCATTTCCACCACGTCGCTGACCGTCTGGTGGCTAGATGAGCCCATCCCGGGGCGTGAGGAAACCATCTACGTCGTGACGCCGGGCCTGGCAGCGGTGTCGGGGCCAAGCATTGCGCTGGCGGCTGCGGCGCAGAATCGCTCCCTCGACGACGTGGCGCCCGGGGCCATCTTACACGGGATTGGTCACCTGGTGGGCCTCGTCAATGATGGCATTCCTATGCAACGCAACCATGAAGGCGAGGCCAAGCACTCCGCAGACGTGGCCTCGGTCATGCATCATGGCTGGCACCGCCCCGAGACGGTTCCTCTTGCCGATGGCATGAACTTCACCGATGACGAACGCATGGACCTGGCCCTCCAGGAGGTGTGCAAATGACCAAACTCTACGAAGATGCCCTCAAACTGTCCATCGATGAGAACCTGGGCAACCTGGCTACGCTGTTGGAGTGGGCAAAGGACGAACGGGACATGGCGGAGAAGATCCGCCACACGGAGCAGGCCCATCACTTGCTCACGGAAGTGGTGCGCAACCTACACGAACTCCGTGACGCGTAGGCCTCCAGATACTGCATTACGCCTGGACAAGTAATTGGCCGAGCGCCGCCAGGCCATTGGAGAGGGCTGCAGAGTCGCCACCTAAGCCCACGCGGATGTGTCCGCGGATGCCAAAGTGCTCGCCTGCTAGGATGAGGATGCCTGCTTCCAGGGCTTCCCGGGCAAGTACAGCCGTGTCGGTCCCCATGTTGGGGAATGCTGTGAGGCCGACGGCTTGGTCGTCGATCCCGGTTGCCTTGCACCAGTCATGGTAGATGGTGTGGTTTGCCTGCAGTCGTTGGTGGAGGGCATCTCGGTGGCGGTCCTCATTGGCCATGAGGTCCATTTCCAT